>CAZKXK010000068.1:0-10002 GCA_964556585.1 uncultured Anaerolineaceae bacterium | reverse complement strand
GCCGACGCGCTCGCAGCCGCCGGCTCCTGACGGTCAGAGAACGACGCGCGACAGCAAGGGGGGACGAACGATGGTCGAGAAGCGAACAGCGCCACCGGCCGGGGACGAGGGGCCGCGATCGAGCGACGCGAACTGGTCGAAGCCGGTCGATCGCCTTGCCGTTGGCACCGTCCCGACGCGCGCCATGAACCTCAACGTCGACGGACGCCGCCTGGTCGGACCGGTGCAGGGTTTCGGCCAGCTGTGGCAGAAGCGCTACCGGGTCCGCCTGGAGGGCGCCGAGGCGACGCCAGAGCAGGTGATCGCGACCTGGAAGAGCGAGTTCGGTTCGTTCTGGCCGAAGGGCAACCGCTTCTACGGTCCGATCACGGGCATCGCGCCCGGCGAGGTAGCGCTGCTCAACCTTGCCGCGCCCGGCAGCCAGACGCTTTCGACCGGCGTGCTGGTCATCTACGCGGACGACGAGTCGTTCACGTTCATGACCCCCGAAGGGCACATGTTCGCGGCATGGATCACCTTCAGCACGTTCCTCGACGACCTCACGCCTGTCGTCCAGATCGAGGTGCTCCTGCGGGCGAACGACCCGCTCTACGAGGTCTCGATGGCGCTCTTCGGGCACCGCCAGGAGAACGCCTTCTGGATGGCGACCCTGCGCAACCTCGCCGCCCGCTTCGACGTTGACGCGACGGCCACGCTCGAGCAGACCTGCGTCGACCGGAAGCGGCAATGGAGGAACGCCCGCAACATTCGCCACAACGCGGCGATCCGTTCGACGTTCTGGACTGCGACGCACCCGCGGCACTGGTTCCGTCGCAGCGGCGAGGCGTGACGGCCGCGCGCGGCCTCTCTTCCTCCTGCGGCGCGATCCCCGCCGGCGGCGCACGATGCGTGCATGAAGGCTGACGCGCCCGACGCGATCATCGTCGGGTCGGGACCGAACGGGCTGGCGGCGGCGATCACCCTCGCTCGCGCGGGGAGGTCGGTCGTCGTGTACGAGGCGCACGCCACGGTCGGCGGGGGGATGCGCAGCGCGGAGCTGACGCTCCCGGGGTACGTCCACGACATCTGCTCGGCCGTCCAGGGGACGTCGACCGCGTCGCCGTTCTTCCGCGACCTCGACCTGGGGCGGTTCGGGCTCGAGCTGATCGACCCGCCGGCGCCGCTCGCGCACGTCCTCGACGGCGGGCGTGTCGGCGTGCTCGAGCGTTCGGTCGCCGGGACGGCAGCCGGGCTCGGCGTGGACGGTACCGCCTACCGCCGGCTCATGGGCCCGCTCGTCCGTGACGCCGACGCGGTGATGGACCTGGTCCTCGGCCCGATCTTCCGGGTCCCGCGCCACCCGCTGGCGGCGGCCCGCTTCGGGCTGCCGGCGCTGCGCTCGGCGGTCGGCCTCGCCCGAGCCCGCTTCCAGGGGGATGAAGCCCGGGCGCTCCTGGCCGGCGTCAGCGCCCACTCGATGCTGCGGCTCGACCGGCCGCTCACCGCGTCCTTCGGGCTGGTCCTGGCGATCACCGCCCATGCCTACGGCTGGCCGGTGGTCCGCGGCGGGACGGGGCAGCTCGCGGATGCCCTGGCCGCTGAGCTCCGCTCGCTCGGCGGGGAGATCGTGACCGGCCATTCCGTGACCGCCATCGCCGAGCTCCCGGCGGCCCGGGCGGTCATCTTCGACACGACGCCGCGGGCGCTCGCCGCGATCGCGGGCGAGCGGCTGCCGGGCGGGTATCGGCGCCGCCTCGAGGGGTTCCGCTACGGTCCCGGGGTCGTCAAGCTCGACTGGGCGCTGAGCGATCCCATCCCGTGGGCGGCCGACGGGGCCCGCCGGGCCGGCACGGTCCACGCCGGGGGCACGCTCGACGAGATCCGGGCATCAGAGGCGGACGTCGCTGCCGGCCGTCACCCCGAGCGGCCGTTCGTCATCGTCGTCCAGCAGAGCCGCTTCGACCCGAGCCGGGCGCCCGCGGGGCGCCACACGGGATGGGCCTACTGCCACGTCCCGAGCGGCTCGACGGTCGACATGACGGAGCGGATCGAGGGCCAGCTCGAGCGCTTCGCGCCCGGCTTCCGGGACACGATCCTGGCGCGCTCGGTCCGCCTGCCGGCCGACATGGAGGCCTACAACCCGAACTACGTCGGCGGCGACATTAACGCCGGGATCGAGGACCTCCGCCAGCTCTTCACCCGGCCGGTCGCGCGGCTCGACCCGTACTCGACACCGACGCGCGGGATCTACCTCTGCTCGTCGTCGACCCCGCCGGGCGGCGGCGTCCACGGCATGTGCGGCGTCTGGGCAGCCCGGTCCGTGCTCCGCCGGGAGTTCGGGATCACGATCGGGGGGGAGCGTCCAGGCCGTACAGTAGGTCGATCCGTACGGAGTCCGGGCAGCGAACACTCGGGGGAGTAGCTCAGCGGTTAGAGCAGGCGTCTTATACACGCCACGTCGGAGGTTCGAATCCTCCCTCCCCTACCATTGTCATGAGTCGCGACATGGCGACACATGAGTCGCGACATCGGCGACACATGCATCAGTCGGTCGCTGGAGACCCCGGCCATCGGCCGGGGTCTCGTCCTTGGTTGCGCCAGTACCGGCGGTCGGGCTCGGTCAGGTGGGTCGAGAGGACCGTCTCAGGGCCTGTGGAAGCGCTCGATCTTGCCCTGGGTCTGCGGGTGGCCCGGTGCCCCGTTCTTTCTGCCGGACCCAGAGCCAGGCGAGCGGGTACTCGAAGCCGTTGCGCCCCCCAGGCGGCGCTCGACGAGCAGGAGCTTCGCGAGCTGGAGCACGCCGAGCACTCGCGGTCGGCACCAGAGCAGCGCCAGCGTCGCGGAGTCCTCACGCCGAGTCCGATGACGCTATCGCGCTACTGGACGATCGTGCACGAAGTCAGCGGGGGAACGATCCGCCGCCTCCGTCGGCAAGCACCGACGCGGCCGCTGCGAGGATCGAGACGAGGCCGAGCAGGAGAGAACTGACGAGGATGCGAAAGCGTGGGTGGGCAGTCTGGTGCATCGGGATCTCCTTCCCGTCACCGGACCCGGCGTGAGTCTGCGACAGACAGTAAAGTGCGTGTGGTGAGAGTGTCAACTATTGCTAAACATCAGATCCTGCGGCGTGACTCCCCGGCGCTTCTCGAACTGGGTAGCCGGGTTCGGGAGTTGCGGCGTGCCGCAGGCCTCACCCAGGCCGCCGCCGCTGCCCCGTTCAGCGCTGCCTACATCTCGGCGATTGAGCACGGCATCGTCGTTCCATCGCTCTCCGCGCTCGTCGTCCTCGCGTCGCGGCTGGGCGTGGAGCCGGCGGAACTCCTCGCCGGAGTCAACTTCCTTGTGCCAGCCGCGTACACTGAGGGCCATGTCTCCAACACGAACGAGCGTCACCACCCGGAGAAGTCCGGCCCCCGAGGCCGACTTCGGCCCGCGCCTCAAGACCGCCCGGCTGCGCGCGGGCCTGACCCAGGCCCGCCTGGCTGAGGGCCGCTACACGAAGGCCTACATCAGCGCGCTGGAGAACGGCCTGAGCCGACCGTCGATCGCGGCCCTCGACTTCCTGGCGGCGCGCCTGGGTGTCGCCCGGAGCGAGCTGCTCGGGACCGACCCCGGCCGCTGGTCACGCGTCGAGGCCGACCTGCGCCTGGCCGCTGGTGACTTCCAGGCCGCCCTCGACGCCTACGATCGGCTGCTCGAGGCAGAAGCGCACGCAGGGCGTCGGGCATCGATCCAACTGGGCCGAGCCGAGGCGCTCGCGCGCCTTGACCGGCCGGCTGAGGGCGTCACCGCCGGGGCCGAGGCGGCCGACAGTTTCCTCGCCAACGACCACGTCGCCGAGGCGGCACTCGCGCGCTACTGGCAGGCGTCGGGCCTCTACCGGCTCGAGAACGCCGAAGAGGCGCGCGCGCTGCTGCGGGGCGTCCTCGAGGTCGCCCGAAGCGACGCGGCGGTCGAGCCCGACCTCGAAGTGCGCTCCCTGATCGCGCTCGCAATGATCGACTCTCGCGAGGGCCAGTCGGGGCGTGCACTCACGTTCCTCGAGGAGGCGCGTGCCCAGGTCGACTCCCTTGACGATCGGCGCCGGGCGGCGTATCTCGAGTCGCTTGCCATCGGCTACCGGGAGACCGGCGACTACGAGGCCGCGGTCTCGGCCGCGACGCAGGCCATCGCATACTTCCGGGCGGCGGAGGACGAGCTGGAGGTCGCCCTCCTCGACAATGAGCTCGCCCTCACCCTCCTCGCCTTGGGATCCCTCGAGCGAGCCCGATCGCATGCCACGGCCGCCCACGTTCGGATGGAGACGATCGGGAACGAGGCTCGGTTGGGCAACGTTCTCGAAACCGAGGCGCAAGTCGCCCTGGCGATGGACGATCTGGACGAGGCAGATCGCCTCGCGTTGGCCGCGATCAGCGCAGCGGGCCCGACCGGGAATGACAAGGCCGCGGTCAGCGCCATGATCACTCGCGGCCGGATTGCCCGTCGACGCGGCGATGCCGCCGGCGCCGTCTCCACCTTCGAGGACGCCGTTGCCGCCGCGCGCGCTCTCGGCCGGTCGGCGCAGCTACGCGACTGCCTCATTGAGCTCAGCGACCTCGTCGCCGAACAGGGCGACACGAAGCGCGCCTACGAGCTCGCGCGCGAAGCTCTTCGCTGACCCGGCGTCAGGAGCCTCGCTCAATCCCACCACTCGGGGGACACACCTCGAGGTACCGCTGCCGATCGCCGGATTGACCCGAAAGCGCGGTTCGTGTACCGAGCGGTATCGCCTACCACACCGCCCGTCGGGCGGCGACGAGCGCCGGACCGCTCAGGGCACGCGCGCGAGCAGCACGTGGGTGGGCGTGGGCGCGTCGATCGCGCAGGCCGAGCTCGCGGCCGAGATGACGGCCGTCTCCAGGACGCCCAGGACGATCGGCTGGGGCGGGACGCGCGTGCCGTCGGTCAGCGCAATGCCGGAGCCACCCGGCAGGAGACGAACCGGCCCGTCCACGGCCGTCAGGATGTGCACGGAGGTTCCCCCCGGCTCGAGGACGGCCGGGTGGCCAGGTTCCACGCGCAGGCGCTCCAGGACGAACTGCTCGAAGGCCACGAGCGTCACCCGCGCGCCCTCGGGTGCCGGTCGCGGCCGCGGTCTGCTCGCCGGCCGCACGGAGGCGAGCGCCTGTCCGATGTGAAGCGGACGCTCGGGGGTTGCCTGCCGGCCCCAGTCATCGCACCGGTAGGTCAGGTCGGACGGCTGCTGGATCTCGTAGAGGAAGAAGCCCGGCCCAACCGCGTGGAGCGTTCCGGCCGGGATCGGGATCGTGTCACCGGCCCGGGCGTGATGGCGGGAGAGCAGGGGAAGCAGCGCGCCCGAGCCTTCGGCGAGCGCCGCGCGGACCGCCGCCGCCCCGATGCCGCGGCGGACGCCGAAAATGAGCTCCGCGTCCAGGGCCGCGTCCAGGACATACCAGGCCTCCGTCTTCCCCAGGGCCTCGGGCCCCTCGAGGCGCCGCGCCAGCGCATCGTCGGGGTGGACCTGGACGGAAAGCCAATCAGCAGGGTCGAGGAGCTTCACCAGCAGCGGGAATCGGTCACCCGTGCGCGCCCAGGCGTTCCGGCCGACGAAGGCGGCACCGTCGCGAGCGGCGATCTCGGCGAGCGTCCGACCAGAATCCGGACCTTCGGCGACGATGTTGGACGGGCCCGCGACCCACGCCTCGCCGATCGGCTGACCACGCGGCGAGCCCAGGCGGCGGCCGCCCCAGACTCGCTCGCGAAGGTCCGGGACGGGCCGGAGGATCGTCGGCATCGGGCCGAGCCTACCACGACGCGAGGGGCCATTTCCCGGTCGCCGATGTCCGCGGCTCCCTCCGCCGCTCCCTCCGTTTTGCCCGGCGCGTGCGTCGTCAGACCCGCGCCCGCCGTCCGTCAGTCGCGCGGCGACAGCACCGGGCGGGGAGCGAGCGCCTCGTCGAGGACCCCCCGCAGGATCGCCGCCAAGGCGTCCCATTCCGCGAGGAACGCGTCGTGGCCCTTGGTGGACCGCACCTCGACGTATCGGGCGTGCCCGCCTTCCGCGGCGGCCGCGTCCACCAGGGCCCGGACCTGCTCAGGACCGAACAGGATGTCGCCCGTGATCCCCAGCCCGGTCATGCGCACGCCGTTGTCCGCCAGGCGCGCGAGCGCGGGCCCCGGGCCGCCCCGCCCGGCCCCGATGTCGTGGCGGTCCATCGCGCCCACCAGCGTGCGGTAGGTGTCGGGGTCGAAGCGCCGCACCAGCTTTCGACCCTGGTAGCGGAGGTAGCTCACGATCGACGGCGTGCCGTCGGCCTCTGCCGCCCGGCCGAAGCGCTGGTCGAAGTCGGCCTCGCTCCGATACGTGGTCATGGCGAGCTCGCGGGCGAGGGCCAGTCCGTCCTCGCCGAGCCGGTCGACGAGCGCCAGCTGGATGGCGTTCCAGGCGACCGCGAGCGCCCCGGTGGCCGCCGGCGCCGCGATCGGCATCACCGAGCGGACCGCCTCGGGCCGCTCGAGTGCGACCTCCAGGGCCACCATCCCCCCGAGCGACCCACCCACGACGAGGGCCAGGCCGGGGACGTCCAGCGTGTCGAGGAGCGCCCAGTGCGCGCGCGCCTGGTCGCGCGTGGAGATCGCGGGAAACGCCGCGCCATAGGGGTCGCCAGTGGCTGGGTCAGGGCTGGTCGGGCCGGTCGTGCCATAGCAGCCGCCGAGCAGGTTGGCGCTCAGGACGCCCACCCGCTCCGTGTCGAGTGCCAGGCCCGGCCCGATCAGCGGCGACCACCAGTCACCCGCGGCGTCCGAGGATCCGGTGAGGGCGTGGATGACGAGGACCTGGGGAGCTTCCGCCGGCCCGGGGCCGTCGTGGCGGTACGCGACGTGCAGCGCGGCGAGCCGCGCCCCGGACTCGAGCGCGAACGGCCCGACGTCGCAGCCCACCACCCGCCCTGCCCCGAACGGGGAGACGGGTTTCGGCCGAGATGTGCCGACCCGTACCCCCGGCCCCGCGTCAGCCCCGACCGACGCGGGGCTGACGACCGGTGAGGCGGCGCGGGTCACCCGCGCGCGCATGGCCCAGGCTCTCCGGCCCGTCACGCGCCCGCGCCGGCCGGCACGCCGCTCGTCGCGATGGTGAGCGCCCGGTCGAGGTCCGCGATGATGTCGTCCAGGTGCTCCAGGCCGATCGAGAGGCGGACCAGGTCGTCGGTCACGCCGCTGGCGGCCTGCTCCTCGTCGCTGAGCTGCTGGTGGGTCGTCGAGGCGGGATGGATGATCAGCGACTTCGCGTCCCCGACGTTGGCCAGCAGGCTGAACAGCTCGACGTTGTTGATCAGGAGCTTGCCGGCCTCGCGGCCGCCGCGAATCCCGAAGGCCAGCACGCCGCCGAAGCCGCCGTCGAGGTAGCGCGCCGCGTTCGCGTGGGCCGGGTGGGACTCCAGGCCCGGGTAGCTGACCCACGCGACGCGCGGATCCTGCTCCAGCCAGCGCGCGACTGCCAGCGCGTTGGAGGCGTGGCGCTCGATCCGCAGCGGGAGCGTCTCGAGACCCTGGAGGAAGAGGAAGCTGTTGAAGGGGCTCAGGGCGGCGCCCAGGTCGCGCAGGCCCTGCACGCGCAGCTTGACGATGAAGGCCAGGTTGCCGACGGCTTCGACGTAGCTGACGCCGTGATAGGAGGGATCCGGCTCCACGAAGTCGGGGAAGCGCCCCGATGCCCGCCAGTCGAACGTGCCGCCGTCCACGACGATCCCGCCGATCGACGTGCCGTGCCCGCCGATCCACTTCGTGGCCGAGTGGATGACGATGTCCGCGCCGTGCCGGATCGGCCGACAGAGGAGGGGGGCAAACGTGTTGTCGACGACCAGCGGGATCCCGTGGGCATGGGCCACGTCGGCGATCGCCGCGATGTCGGGCACGTCCAGCCGTGGGTTGCCGATCGTCTCGACGTAGATCGCCTTCGTGGTGGCGTCGATGGCCGGGGCGAAGCTCGCCGGGTCCGAGCTGTCCACGAAGCGGGTCGTGATGCCCAGCTTGGGGAGCGTCCAGGCGAACAGGTTGTACGTGCCGCCGTAGAGGCTGCTGCTGCTGACGATGGTGTCGCCGGCCCGGGCCAGGTTGAGGATCGTCAGCGTCTCGGCCGCCTGTCCGGACGCCACCGCGAGGGCTCCCACGCCCCCCTCGAGCGCGGCGACGCGCTCCTCGAACACGGCATTGGTTGGATTCATGATCCGGGTGTAGATGTTCCCGGGCTCCTGCAGCGCGAAGAGCCGGGCGGCATGGTCGGCGTCGTTGAAGACGTACGACGTCGTCGCATAGATGGGGACCGCCCGCGCGTTCGTCGTGGGGTCCGGCTTCTGGCCGGCATGGATCGCGAGCGTCTCCGGTCGATAGGTGGGCTGGTCGGACATCGAGGTCACTCCGTCGGCGATCTGGGACTGGTCGTCGGCGGGTCCCTGGTCGGCCGTCGGGCGAGAGGATCCCCGCCGCCGGCCTGCATCGGCGGCTGCCGTCTCGCTCCCGGAGAACAGAAGAGCCGCAGTCCGGCTGGACTGCGGCCCCGGGACCCGGTCTCGAACCCCGGCTCGACCAACCCAGGTCGATCAGGCGCTCGAGACCCCATCCTCCACGTGACGGGGCCGCCAGCGCATGCACATGAGCCAGGCGACGGTCGTGATCTGCATCGTCCGCGCAGTCTGGCGCAGACCGGCACCGGGCGCAAGTATCGATCTGGTTGCGGTGGCGGCGACTGGTCGCGACGTCGACGACAGGCCGCCCCGGCCGCAGGCGGGCGCCGTGTTGTCGAGCAGGCGGCGTCCTACGCGTCGGCCAGGCTTTCCAGGATCTCGCGGATGTGCTCGATCCGGGTCGGCGAGAGACTCCGCTGCGCGCGGAGCGACGCGAGCCAGCCCGGGACGTCGGCGAGGGGCACCACCGAGCACGCGCCCGTGAGCTCGGCCCCGAACGCGCCAGGACGCGCGCTCGACGTCACCACCGGGTAGACCCTGATGAGGAAGCCGCAGTCCACCGATTCGAGGAACCGTCGCAGGGCGTCTCCGTCGCGCGCGGCGCGCTCGAGCGGGTTCTCGATCGGGCTCCACCCACCATCGACGAGGCGCGCCTCCCAGTGGCTGCCAACGTGGCGCGAAGAAGCGGGGGCGGGGAGCACCTCGAAGAAGGCGACCCCGTAGGGTCCCAGCACCACGTCCGGGATCGCGCGGCCGTCGGGCAGGCGGACCGTGGGGAGCGTGAGCAGGCCCGCGGGCAACCGTTTCGCCATCGCGTGGACGGGCCGGAAGGGGCGGGTTCGGCCGCGGAGATTGGTCGCGGCGCTCGCCAGGCGGATCGTTCCCAGCAGGATGAAGCAGGTCGGCGCGGTCACGGCCGCGACCCAGGCCACGGTCCCGAGGATGGGCGCGAGCGCGGAGCCGGAGCTGAGGTTCACCGCTCGCACCAGGAGTGGCGTGGCGAAGACCAGCCAACCCGCCACGAGGCCAACCGCCACCCATCCGGCGCCGGCGACGGTCCGACCGGCGACGACGAGGATGCGGGCGTCCGCATGGTCATGGGTGCGCTGGGTGAGCATGTGCAAGATCGTGGGCGGTGGAGGACGGTTCCCCAAGCCTGCCATTGGGGGTAGGGCAGCGCGGGATTCGGGCGTTGCGTCCTGTCACCGGAGGGACGTCGCCGGACCGGGCTGGTGCCACCGGGTACCCGCCACCCGGACCCCCGTACCATTTATCTGCGCGCCGCGACCGACGATGCTCGGCAGGACCGAGGTGGACCCAGACTCGCCGTCGGGCCCAGACTCGCCTGCATCGCGATAGGGGAATCGTGGCGTTCCGGACTTCCACCCGCTCGCATGGACGCAGCGCGTTCAGCGTCGTCGCGGTCGTCACGCTCTGGCTCACGGCCCTGGCGGCGCCGGCCGGGGTGAGCGCCGCATCCGCCGCCTCGCCGAGCCTACCCTCGCCTGCCGGGGTGGATTCGACCTCGCCGGCCACGCCATGCGGCACCGTGCCGCTC
>CAZKXK010000067.1:0-10189 GCA_964556585.1 uncultured Anaerolineaceae bacterium | reverse complement strand
CAGTCGATGCAGCGCGACGGCTCGCGCAGGATGAACGCGTGGCTGTCGTCGCGGACGTAATCGTGGTTGGTTCCCGTGAAGCGGTTCTCGGTCACGCTCCGGAAGCCTGCCCCCCGGTTGTTCTGCGGCTCCAGCGTTCGCAGCGTCGTCCCGTATTCGATCCCCAGCCGGCGCAGGTCGCAGAAGCCGATCGCCTCGCAGGTGCACTGGAGGCAGCGCGTGGATTCCGCCACGGCCTCGCTCGGCGTGTACGGGATCTCGTACTCCACGTAGCTGGCCCGGCGCTCCTCGGCCGGCATGCTCCGCAGCCGGTTGCGGGGCGCTTTCACCTCGGAGGTGAACGGCACGATGCTGAGGAACTCCGGCTGCGGCTCCGCCAGTGTCTGGCGGGTCCGGATCTCGCCGAGGTCCATCCCCTTGAGGTAGGCGTCCACCGCGTACGACGCCCGCCGCCCGTCGGCGATCGCCTGGACCACGGTCTGGGCGCCGTTCCGGACGTCGCCGGTGCCGAAGACGCCCGGCCGCGGCGTCAGGAACGTGACGGCATCGGCCCGCAGGCGCCGGTTCTTCGTCGCCTCGACCCCGTCCGACCCGGCGCCGATCCAGGTCAGGTCGGGTCCCTGGCCGATCGCGAGCAGGACCCGGTCGCACTCGATCACGAACTCCGTCCCGGGAGCGGGCTCCGGCCGGCGCCGCCCGGACGCGTCAGGCGCGCCCAGCTGCATCCGGATGAACTCCACGCCGCTGACCTTGCCCGCCGCGTCGGCGAGAACGCGGGTCGGGCCGGCCTGGAAGATCGTGGTGACGCCTTCCTCGATCGCCTCGTGGACTTCGCCCGAGGCCGGCATGTCCTTCATGTCCCGGCGGTAGACCAGCGTCACCTCGGACGCACCCTGGCGCACCGACGTGCGCGAGCAGTCCATCGACGTGAAGCCGCCACCGACCACGACCACCCGGGTGCCGGCGTGGCCCGGGTACGGCAGGCCGAGCGTGGCGATCTTGAGGTACTCCAGGCCGTCGATCACGCCGTCCGCGTCCTCGCCCGGGATGCCCAGCTTGTTCGTGTCGTAGCAGCCGATCGCCACCACCACCGCGTCGTAGCCCTGGTTCTGGAGGTCGTCCAGGCTGAAGTCGCGCCCCAGCGCCTGGCTGCACACGAAGCGACCGCCGAGCCGGGTGATGCTCTCGTACTCGGGGTCCAGGACGCGCTCCTTCGGCAACCGGTATTCCGGGATGCCGTAGCGGAGCATCCCGCCGGGGGCCTCGTCGCGCTCGTAGATCGTCACGTCGTGGCCGGCGATCAGGAGGTAATAGGCGGCCGAGGCGCCGGCCGGGCCGGAGCCGATCACCGCGACCCGCTTGCCCGACTTCGGCTGGAGCTCGAACGGGAGCGGCGGGTCCAGGTCCTGCTCGCGCATCGCCCGGATCACCTGGTCGCCGGCGTAGCGGTGGCTGTCGCGGATCGCGATCGCCTCGTCGACCTCGTCGCGGCGGCAGTGCTCCTCGCACGGGGCCGGGCAGACCCGGCCCAGGATGGACGGGAACGGGATGGTCCGCTTGAAGATGCGGGCGGACTCGCGGAACTCGCCCTCGGCGTTCGCCTTGAGGAAGCCCGGGATGTCGATGTGGCTGGGGCACTTGTTCTGGCAGGGCGGCAGGCAATACGCGTTATGGTCGGAGAAGATCAGCTCCAGGTTGGTGCGCCGGAGCCGACGGACCTCCTCTGTCTGGGTCCGGACCACCATCCCCGCCTCGGCCAGGCGCGAGCAGGAGATCGGCGGGTGCTCCTCGCCCGCCACGTCCACCACGCACATCCGGCACGCCCCGAAGCCGGGCAGCTTCGGCTCGTAGCAGAGCGTCGGGATCTCGATCCCGTTGTCCCGGCAGACCTCGAGGATCGTCTGGCCGGCGCGTCCTTCAACGACCCGCCCGTCCACCTCGAGCCGGATGATCGGCGTGGACTGTGGGCGCTGCGGCGACTGGGTGCGCAGCAGGCGCTCGGCCAGCGAATCGACGACCGGCTCCGGTCGCGCCGTGGAGACCAGGTCGGCCGGGCGGGAGATCAGGTCGGCCATGGCGGTCGTGCCTATCCTCCGTTGGCGGTCCCGGCGGCAGCGACCCCGATCGGGGTGCAGACGCCGGCGGGGCAGACGCCCCGCAGGATATGGGCGTCGATCTCTGGCCCGAAGTATCGCATTGCCGTCGTGAGCGGGCCCGTGACGAGCCGCTCGTGGTCGCACAGCGCGCTCTCCACGATGTCCGCGCCCAGGTCCGCCAGGAGCTGCCGGTCGGTGGGGCGGGCCAGGCCGGCCGCGATGCGCTCACCGATCTCGGCGGCCCGGCGCAGCCCGATCCGGCAGGGGATCGTCTTGCCGCAGGCCTCGTCCGCGCAGTAGCGGGTCAGAAGGCGCGCCAGGTCTACGATGCAGGTCCGGTCGTCGGCGACGACGATCGACCCGGACCCGACGTGGGCCCCGGCCGCCCGGAGCGCCCCGAACGCGTACGGCGTGGCCGCGAGGTCGGCCGGCAGCAGGCCGCCGGACGGACCCCCCACCAGCATCGCCTTGAGCGGCCTGCCATCCGCGACGCCGCCCGCCAGCGCGATGATCGCCTCGAGCGAGGTCCCCGTCGGCACCTCGGCGATGCCGGGCGTCGCCACCGCTCCACTGACCGCCACCAGGACCGTCCCCGGGACGTCCGGGTCACCGATCGCGCGATACGCGTCGGCACCGTGGACCACGATCCAGGGGACGGCGGCGAGCGTGACGACGTTGTGGACGAGCGTCGGCCGGCCCCACAGCCCGCGCTCCGACGGGTAGGGCGGCCGCTGCTCCGGCTGGCCGCGACGCCCTTCCAGCGCCTTGAGCAGGACCGTCTCCTCGCCCAGCATGTAGGCGCCCCGCACGTCGCGGACGGTCATCCGGAGCGCATGTCCCGAGCCCAGCACGTCGTCGCCGAGATAGCCGGCCTCCGTGGCGGCGGCGACCGCCTGCTCGAGGACGGCGATCGCGTCGGCATACTCAGCGCGGACCGCGATGATCGCCTCCTCCGCGCCCACCGCGAGCGCGGCGATCGCGAGCCCCTCGACGATCGCGTACGGGCGGGCCAGCATCAGGTGGTGGTTGGTGCCCCCGGCCGGGTCGGCCTCGTAGCCGTTCGCGACCGCGTACCGGGTCGCGTCCGGCGACGCGGCCACCGCGCGCCACTTCTCGGCTGCCGGGAACCCGGCGCCGCCCCGCCCGCGGAGGCCCGACTCGGCGAGCGTCGCGGTGGTGAACGTGGCGCCCAGGTCGTTGAGCGCGCGGGCCAGGCCGGCGAACGCCCCGCCCCGGACCGCCGCGTCGAGGTCCGCGGGATCCCCGGCCGGTGCCTCGCCGAGGAGCGGCCGGGGCCAGGCGGCTGGAGTCGGAAGCAGGGTCGTCATCGGGTCAGTGGATCGTCCGGGTGGCCGGGTGCTCACCGGCCAGCGCCCGGGCCCAGGCGGTCGCGTTCGCCGGCGTGACCTCGGGTTGCGGCTCGCCGTCGAGCGCGAGGAGCGGCGCCGCGGCGCCGGCGAGGTGGGTGGGCAGCCAGGCCAGGCGGATCCGGCCATCCGGCGTCACCCGCCCCAGCTCGGTCCGGAGCCCGGCCGCGATCCCGTCCGCCAGCCTGCCACCGCCCTGCATCAGGCAGGCTGTGCAGCGACACACGGCCACCTGCTCGACGGCCTTCTCGAACCGGAAGTTGCGGTAGTAGGTCGCGGTCCCGTAGATCATCGCGTACCACGCACCCGTGGTGAAGCTGACCTGCTTGAGCGCAGCCACGGGCAGGTGGCCGAACCGGGCCTGGATCGCCTCCAGGATGGAGAGCATCCGGTGCGGGTCGTAGTCGTGGTCCTCCAGGATCCGGTTCACGGCGTCGACATCGACCGGTTCGAAGCGGGCGTAGGTCGGGTCCGGCACCTCGCGCCCGGAGCGCCGCAGGGCTGCCTCCTCGCGCCGCTCGCCGTACGTCTCCGACGCGCCCCAGTGAACCGCGTAGCGGCCCTTCGTGTCGCTGCCGCCCATGTCGATGCATTCGATGGGGCAGGCCTGGGCGCACTGGAAGCAGGTCTCGCACTTGAGCGTGCCGTGCTCGTCGTAGAGCAGCTGCAGCCGGCCGCGGTACTTCACCGCGATGTCGGGCGCCACCTCCGGGTAGCGGATCGTGACCTTCGGCGCGAAGAACTTCCGGAAGGTCAGCGCCATCCCCTTGAGGATCCCCATCCCGGGCACGAAGCTCATGCGCCCGCCCTTACCGGTTCGCCAGGATCGAGACGGCGGTCGCCGTCACGAAGATGTTGAGGAGCGACGCCGGCAGGAGCCACTTCCAGGCGAAGCTCATCAGCTGGTCCACCCGGACGCGCGGCAGCGTCCCGCGCATCTGGACGAAGATGAACACGAAGACGAACGTCTTGAGCATCATCCAGGCGAGCCCCGAGACCCACTCGGCGCTGACGAACGCCCAGCCGAAGAACGCGGCGACGATCAGCAGGTTGAACAGGACGAAACCGATCACGAGCGCCCGGAGGGTGCTGATGCGACTGGAGACCAGCCAGAACGGCAGCCCCAGGATGATCGTGCCCACCACCGGCGCAAGCGCGATCAGGAAGATCAGGCCAAGGCCCAACCCGCCCGGGTCCAGGCTGACCGTGACGGGCCAGGGCCAGTCGAACGGGGCGTTCCAGCCGCCGAAGAAGAGGACGGCGCTGAGTGCCGAGACCACGAACACGTTGACGTACTCGGCGAAGAAGAAGAACCCGAAGCGCATCCCGGAGTACTCGGTGGCGAAGCCGGCCACGATCTCCGAGTCTGCCTCGGTCATGTCCAGCGGCGTCCGGTTCGCCTCGGCGGTCGCGGCGATGAAGAAGATGATGAAGCCGAGGGGCTGCTTCCAGATGTTCCAGTCGAAGAGTGACCCTGCCTGCTGGTGGACGATAGAGTTCAGGCTCATGGTCCCGGCCAGGATGATGATCCCGACCACCGAGAGCGTCAGCGGGAGCTCGTAGCTGATCGCCTGGGCGGCGGCGCGCAGGGCGCCGAGCAGGCTGTACTTGTTGAAGCTGGCCCAGCCGGCCATCATCAGTCCCACCACGCTCATCCCGCCGATCGCGAAGAAGTAGAGCAGGGCCAGGTTGAAGTCCTGGCCGTAGAGCCCTGGCGCGAACGGGATCACGAGCAGCGTCAGCGGGATGGACGCGAAGACGACGATCGGCGCCAGGGTGAAGATCGGGACGTCGACGCCCAGCGGCGTGAAGTCCTCCTTGGAGAGGACCTTCAGGCCGTGGACCACCGACATGAATGCCCCGTACGGCCCGACGCGGTCCGGCCCCACCCGCAGGTTGATCGCGGCGATCACCTTCAGCTCCATGTAGATGATCAGGAACGCGATCGGGATGGTGACCACGATGAGCGCGGTCGCCGCCAGCACGAAGCGGCCCAGGGGCAGGTTGGCGCCGATGAAGCTCAGCAGCGGCCCCAGCAGCAGCGCGACCGCCACGGTCAGGACCGCGCCGACCACCAGCAGGACCGGGACGAGCACGAGGATCGCCCGGGATCCCAGCGAGAGGCGGTTCCAGTACGCGCTCACCACGCCCGGGCCCTCACTTGTCCACGCCGCCCATGACCGGGTCCAGCGACGCCATGATCGCCATCGTGTCCGCGATCAGGTTGCCCGGCATGAGGAGCCCCACCAGCTGCAGGTGAAGGAAGCTGGGATCGTGGATCCGCAGGCGGAACGGCTGGTCCGTCCCGTCGCTCATCGCATAGCAGGCGTACTGCCCGCGGGGCCCTTCCACCGCGCTGTAGGCGCGGCCCGGGCGCGGGCGGAGGAGGCGCGGCAGGCGCGCCATGATGGGCCCGTCGGGCATCTGGTGCAGGCACTGGTCGATGATCCGGAGGCTCTGGCGGACCTCGTCCATGCGGAGCAGGTAGCGCGCCAGAGAGTCACCCTCGTTGCGGGTCGGGATGTCGAACTCGAGCTCCGGGTAGACGCTGTACGGGTGCGCGCGGCGGATGTCGAACGGGACGCCCGAGGCGCGCAGGTTCGGCCCGGTGGCGCACATTCGCAGGGCGGTCTCGCGATCCAGGACCCCCAGCCCGCGCGCCCGCCGGACGAAGATCTCGTTCTCGTTGAGCAGGCCCATGCCGGCTTCGAGCTGGGCCCCCGCGCGGCCCATCCAGTCGCCCAGGCGGCTCATGAACTCGTGGTTCAGGTCGCCGTTGACGCCGCCGATCCGGAAGTAGTTGAAGAGCATCCGCTGGCCGGTCAGGGCGGCCAGCATCTCGACGATCTCGTCGCGCTCGATGAAGCTCCACAGGATCGGGGTCAGGCCGCCCAGGTCGAGGGCAAACCAGCCCATGAACAGGGCGTGGCTGGCGATCCGGTTCAGCTCGCCGGCCAGGACCCGGATGTATTCGGCCCGGCGCGGGACCTGGACGTCGAGGAGCTTCTCGAAGGCCATCACCGGCGACCACTCGCAGAAGAGCGAGCTGATGTACTCGAGCGGGTCGGTGTAGCAGATCGCCTGGTGGTAGTCGGCGTTCTCGCACAGCTTCTCGACGCCGCGATGGAGGTAGCCCAGGACCGGGTCGAGGTCGACGACCTTCTCGCCATCGATCTTGAGCACGACCCGGAGCACGCCGTGGGTCGACGGGTGCTGGGGGCCCATGTTCACGAACATCTCGCCGTCGCGGAGCGTGTAGAACTCGGCCTCGCGCTCCGTCCGGGGCGGGTAGGGCGGGATCGGCTCGAACGTTCCGAGCTGCTCCTCGAGGGTGATCCGGGGATCGTCCGATGAGGCGTGGGCGGCGATGTCGTACGGGGTTCGGGTGGTCATCGTCGGGCTCGCGTGCTAGCTCGCCGGGGCCTGGCGGATGTGGGCTTCGGCCTCGGCGTTCGTCGGGCCGTGGGTCTGTTCCATCGGACGCACGCCGCCACCCGGCGAGCGCGATGCGTCGTCGGGCAGGAAGAAGTCCTTGCGCAGCGGGAAGCTGGTGTAGTCGGGCGGCATGTAGATCCGGCGCAGGTCGCGATTGCCCTCGAAGGTGATCCCGAACATGTCGTACGCCTCGCGCTCCATCCACTCGGCGCCCTTCCACAGGAAGGTGATCGACGGGATGCGCGGCTGATCGCGCGGAATCCCGTCGGCGATGACGCGGAGCCAGTCCGGCGTGACCACGCTCCAGAGGTGATAGACGACCTGGAAGTCGGTCCCGGTGTCCACGCCCGCGAGGTCGCCCAGGTATTCGAACCGGAGGGCCGGATCGTCGTGGAGCGTCCGCATGACGGCCGGGACGTCGCCGGGGCGGATCCGCATCTCGGTCTCGTCGTGACGCTGGCGCACGGGGCCCGTCAGGAGGTCCCCGAACGTCCGCTCGATGAGGGCGCGGAAGGCACGGTCCATGGCTACAGCTGGTCCGGGACGGTCGGGCCGATCGCGCGCTCCGGCCAGTGGCCGCGGCGCTCCTTGACCAGCTGCTGGAGCTTCATCATCCCGTAGATCAGGCCCTCCGGGCGCGGTGGGCAGCCGGGGACGTACACGTCCACCGGGAGGACCCGGTCGATCCCCTGGACGGTGCTGTAGCTTCGCTTGTAGCGCCCACCCGAGCAGGTGCAGTCGCCCATCGCGACGCACCACTTCGGCTCCGGCATCTCCGCCCAGAGGCGGACGAGCGGCTCGGCCATCTTCGTGGTGAGCGTGCCGGCGACGATCAGCACGTCCGCCTGGCGCGGCGAGGCGCGGAACGGGAACATCCCCCAGCGGTCGATGTCGTGGCGGCTGGTGGCGGTGGACATCATCTCGATCGCGCAGCAGGCGAGGCCCGAGAGGAGCGGCCACAGGCTGTTCATCCGGATCAGGTCAAGGACGTAGTCCGCCTTGGTGGGGACAATGTCCAGCGCGCCCCAGCGCGCATCGTCGCGGCGGCCCTCGCCCGACTCGTCGTACCTCCGCATCTCGAGGCGGGGATCGTCCCGGAGCTCGCCCCCGCCGTAGCCGAGCGGATCCTCCGGGCGCCAGAGCGCGTTCGGGACCACGATGGCCTCGACCAGGGCGTCGTCAGCGGACGTCGCCGGGACCGGGAGATCGGCGTCCTGCGCGCTCCGCCCGGTCAGCGCCACGTCAGCACGCCCTTCCGCCATGCGTAGGCGAGGCCCAGCAGCAGGATCCCGACGAACAGGAACATCGAGCCGAGGAGGCCCGGGATCGCGTCGCGGATCACGAGGGCCCACAGGAAGATGAAGATCACCTCGATGTCGAAGGCGACGAAGAGCAGCGCATAGAGGTAGTACGAGACGCCGAAGCGGCCATGCGTGTCGCCGTAGGTGTCGATCCCGCTCTCGTAGGGCAGGCCCTTTCCCCGGCTGCCGCGCGTGCGGTGGCTGATCAGCCACGACAGCCCGATCGTAAGAAAGACGAAGGAGACCCCCGCGAAGGCGAACCCGACGACGTACCAGATCCCTTCCATCGCACCTCTCTATCGCCGGGCAGAGCAACCGGCGCCCCGACGGGGAGATGCCGGCCGGTCCACGACGACCCGCTTGGGCCTCGGGTGAAACGGGCGCACGCGTCGTGACCGGACGGTCCGGGCGCGCCATCGCATCCTAGCAGGAGCGTTCCGGGGACGAGGCCGCCGAGTCCCGCCGCGCGAGCGGGTCAGGCGTCCCCGGACCGGGCGCGCGCGCTCTCGTTCGCTGGCCGCCCCGGGGCTGGCGACCGATCCTGCCCGCCGGGTGCCATGCGCCGCGCAAGGCCGCGAACGGGCGGCAGGCCCGCGATCCCACGCGCGGCGAGCAGCGCGCGGAACCCGCCCAAATGGCGGGGATCGAGGAGCCGCATCACGGCGCTGCGCAGGAGCAGGGCAGCCGCCAGGTCGGGCAGGCGAACCCGCTCGCGTTCCAGGAGCTCCTCCAGCCCGCACCCAGCCAGCAGCTCGGCCTGAGTGGTGTCGCCCAGGACATCGAAGCCCGCCTGGCTGAGCAGCCGCGCCAGCGTCGTGGTGTCGACGTGGGCCGTGATGTCGCGCTCGCCGATGTCGCGGTACGGCGCGCCGGGCGAGCCGTCGGCGACATGCCCGCGGTACGTCATCAGTGTTCCGGCGCGGCGTCGCGGGCCGTAGAGATCCCGTGCCCCGGCCCCGTAGTCGATGACCATGAGGATTCCGGCCGCGAGCGCCGCGGCCACCCCGGCGACCCAGCCGTCCAGCGCGAGGCACAGCTCCGCCCGCTGGCCCTCCGCCAGGCTGACGCCGTCCGCGGCGAGCGCGTCGAGCCGGGTCTCGATCGCCGGGGTCGACGGCGGCAGGAGGAGCTCCTCGAACGGGCCGCCCACCGCGACACCGACGTGGACCTCCCGTGTCAGCCCGTCGCGGATCTCCACGGCGTGGACGGGCAGCGCGTCGAGGAACTCGTTCGCGATGACGGCACCGGTGACCGGAGCGCCGGCCGGCGTGGCCGCCGGTGCCGCGACGACGGGCAGGCCGGCGGACGCCGCCCGTTCCGCCAGCTCGGCCAGGCGGTGCGGGTTCAGCTCGACCGGCGCGTAGACAAGGGCGTCCGCCAGCGGCGAGCGATCGTCCCGCAGTCCGGCCAGGATCGAGAGGGCGAGCGTCCCGGCGCCGGCCCCGTACTCGACGAGCGTGAACCGGTCCGGCCGGCCCAGCCGGTCCCAGGCCTCCGCGAGCTGGCGTGCCAGCGCCGCCCCGAAGATCGGGTGGAGCTCCGGCGCCGTGAGGTAGTCACCGGCGCGGGTCGGCCGCACCTGCCGGCCCGTGTAGTAGCCGCCGTCCGGATGACCCAGCGCGAGCGCCATGAAGCGCGCGAACGGGATCGGACCGTGCGCGGCGATCTCCGCGCGGACCGCGTCCTCGGCCGGGGTGGTCACGTCAGCCGCAACGCCGACGGCGGGCGCGCCGCGCGCCCCGGGCGGGCCGCGAGAAGTCGGATCCCCGGCCCGACCAGCGTGTGGCCCCCTGCGACGACGGGGATCGGCGCGTCGCGCAGGCTCTTCACCAGGACACGCAGCCAGGGGTCGCCGATTCTGTCCGGCAGCAGGAGGTCGGCCGCGAAGCGGTCCTCGGGCGGCGGCCACCCGGCCTCGTCCGCTCCCCATCGGTGTGCCATCAGGACGCGCGTGTCGATGACGGCACCGTCGCCCAGCTCGGCGAGCAGC
>CAZKXK010000066.1:0-10272 GCA_964556585.1 uncultured Anaerolineaceae bacterium | reverse complement strand
ATCTGGACGACGCGGGATCTCGTCCCGCACGACGCGAAGCCACGCCTCTGATCGCGCGGCGCGGACGGTGCCCAATCGACAGGCGGGGCGCGCGGCATCCTCGCCGGATGCTACCCTCGCGGCCGATGCACGAGCACCCGAGCCCATGAGCCCGCCCGTTCCGTTCCGCCTGGGGGACCGAATCGAGCTTCGCCGACCCCATCCCTGTGGGGGCAGGACCTGGGATGTGCAACGGCTCGGGGCGGACTTGGGCCTGCGCTGCACGACCTGTGGGCGTCACGTGCTGATCGAGCGACGGCAGGTGGAACGCCGCCTGGTGGCATTCAGCGTTCGCGGTCCCGGCCAGGAGGGCGCGTGAGCGGGCGCGGCGACGCGACGCAGCAGTCGGCCTCGGCGCTGGCGGTCTTCCGGAACCGGCCGTTCCTGATCGTCTGGCTGTCGCAGCTGGCCACCCAGGTGGGCGGCAACATGGTGCTGTACGGCCTCACCGTCCTGATCTTCACGGCATCGGGCTCCAACAGCGCGGTGTCGGTCCTGCTCATCAGCTTCCTTGCCCCCGCGGTCATCTTCGGCGCGCTGGCGGGCGTCTACGTGGACCGTTTCGACCGGCGCCTCGTCCTGGTGGCGACGAGCCTGATCCGCGCCGGGCTCTTCCTCCTCGTCGCGATCTTCGACACGAACGTCGGCGTCATCCTCCTGCTCAACCTGGCGGTCTCGATCGCCACGACCTTCTTCGCCCCGGCCGAGCTCAGCATGATCCCGCTCCTGGTGCCCCGGGGGCAGCTGACCGCGGCCAACGGGGTCTTCACGCTCACGATCAACGCGGCATTCGCCCTGGGGTTCACGCTGCTGGGGCCGTTGGTGGTGACGATCGCGGGCCCGACGCCGCTGATCACGGTCGTCGCCGTGCTCTACCTGGTCTCGGCGGGGCTCTGCTGGACGCTGGCGCCGGCACCTCCGCAGCCGCTCCCCGCCGGCCACGATGCGATTCACGAGGCAGGGGCGGCCGTCGGGTCCGTGATCGGCCAGTTCCGGGAAGGCATCGCCTACATCCGCGCCAACCCGACCGTCGCCTGGGCCCTCACCTATTTGGGCGTCGCCGCATCGATCGTCGGCGTGCTGGGTGCGCTTGGCCCGGGCTTCGCCGTTCGCGTCCTGGGCCTGACGTCCAAGGATTTCGTGGTCGTGGTCCTGCCGCTTGGGTTCGGCGTCGTCTCGGGAGTCCTGCTGGTCAACGCGATCCGGACGATCGTGCCGCGCCGCAGGACGATCGAGGTCGGGCTCGTGACGCTGGGCGTCTGCCTCGTCCTGATCACGATCGTGAACCCGATCAGCGAGCTGCTCCAGCGGGTCAGCGCGGCCCAGCCGGTCCTGGACACGTCAGCGCTCGTCTCGGTGCTGACGGTGGTCGTGGCGATCGCCTTCGTCGCCGGCGTGGCCTACGCGGCGGTCGCCATCCCTGCCCAGACCGAGCTCCAGGAGGAGATCCCGGAGGACGTCCGCGGCCGCGTGTTCGGGATCCTGAACACGCTCGTCTCGGTGGCCAGCTTCCTGCCGATCATCATCGTCGGACCCGTGTCGGACACCGTGGGCACCGCGCCGGTGCTGCTCGCCGCCGCTTCGCTGGTCGGATTGAGCGGCATCGGGTCCATCGTCCTGCACGCGCGGCACACGGCGATCGGCGGTCCGGCCGACACGGCGTCGCCGGCTACCGACACCTCCTCGCCGCCGGCGTCCGACACCTCCTCGCCGGGCGAGCCGTGAGCCGCGTGGCAGCTGGGCCCGGGGCCGCTCGCCCGCGCTCCGCGCCGGCCCGCCCGCGGGTGGCGGTCATCTTCACCGGCGGCACGATCAGCATGACCGTCGACCCGGTCGCCGGCGGTGCCGTCCCCACGCTCGCCGGCGCCGAGCTGCTGGGGCGCGTGCCCGGCTTGGACGAGCTCGCGGAGATCGTGACAGTCGACCGCGGCCGGACCCCGGCCAGCCACTTCTCGTTCGCGGACGTGCTCGCGATCGGGGCCGCGATCGAGGCGGCGCTGGCGGATCCCGTCACGACGGGCGTCGTGGTGGTCCAGGGCACCGACACGATGGAGGAGACCGCCTTCGCCTGGGACCTCTGTCACGCCGACTCTCGGCCGGTCGTGGTGACGGGAGCGATGCGCAACGCGAGCGACGTGGCATGGGACGGCGCCGCGAACCTTCGCGCGGCCGTGCGGCTTGCCGTCCACCCTGCCGCGCGGGGAGCCGGCGTGCTCGTGATGCTCGGCGGGCGCGTGATCGCGGCCGACGACGTCGCCAAGCGCCACAGCAGCGCGGTGGACGCCTTCGCGAGTCGCGCCGGGCAGCCGCTCGGGCGAGTGGGGGATGGGCGGGTGATCCTGGCTCCCCGCGGCCCCCGGCGCCGGATCGCTCCCGTCCCGGCCGCGGCGGGCGGCCCGGTGGAGATCGTCACGGCGGCGCTGGAGACCGATGGTCGCGTCCTCGACCGGGCCGTGGCGGCGGGCGCACGAGCCGTCGTCGTCGCGGCGACAGGCTCCGGCAACACCCACCCGGATCTTCTCCGCGCCGCGATCGACGCGATGGCCGCCGGCATCCCCGTCGCGCTCGCCAGCCGGACCGGCGCCGGTCCCGTCGGACCTTTCTACGGGTTCCCGGGGGGCGGCACGACCTGGCTGCGGGCCGGCGCCCTGATGGCCGGCTCGCTCACGCCGGTACAGGCCCGCGTGGCGATCGCGCTCGGACTCGGGGCAGGGCTGGGGATGGAGGAGCTGCCGGTCCTACTCGCGGACCCGTCGCCGGCCCCGGCCGTGAGGGTCGCGCGCTCCCGGTCGGGGAGAATATCCTCGTCTTCACCGCGCCACGGAGGACTCACGTGAGGAGCGTCATGACCCCGGCCAAGCACGACCTGAACCGACGCCTGGAAACGATGAGCTGGGGCCTCTTCCTGATCATGCTGGGAGGCTTCGCGCTGCTCCCGTCCGTGCCGGGCGGGACCTGGCTGCTGGGCGCCGGCATCATCATGCTCGGGCTCAACGCCCTTCGGCTGGTGGCCGGGATCAGGGTCAGCTTCTTCACGGTGATCCTGGGGACGGTCGCGCTGCTCTCCGGGCTCGGCAGCGTCTACGGCGTCAACCTTCCCGTTGGCCCGCTCCTGATCATCCTGATCGGCCTCGCGATCATCGTGCGCGCCCTGGACCGTTCGCGCTGATCATCCGATCGTGCCGGGCAACCACCGGGAAGCGGTGATATCGTTCGCCCTCGCATCGGGCGGTTAGCTCAGTTGGTTAGAGCGCATGCTTGACATGCATGAGGTCAGAGGTTCAAGTCCTCTACCGCCCACCATCGAGATGAACGCGTCGAGCGGGACGCGCCTCCCCGAACCGGGACCCCAGAGAGCGGCAGGCGTCGGCTGGAACCGGCCGCGGCCACCGGAGGGCGAGGCACCACCCGCGAGCGGCCGGCGAACCGGTCCGGGATCCGCCCGTTAGCGCGGAAACCCAGAGCGCGCGGCCCGGCTGGTCGCGAAATCGGGTGGAACCGCGGGAGGCCCGCTACGGCCCTCTCGTCCCGGGTGGACGAGAGGGTTGTTCGTTTTCAGGAGGACACGCGACCATGGCAGAGCAGCAGCGACCCGGCGAGGCCAACGCCATCGCCACGGTTGACGACGACCTGGCGCTCGAGGCGCCCTCCCGGGGATCGGCCGAGGAGCTTCTCGACGCGGGGGCGCAGGCCCCGCTCGATTCGATGCGTCACTCGGCCGCCCACGTGATGGCCGAGGCCGTGCTGGCGCTCTTCCCCGAGGCACGGCTGGGGATCGGGCCCGCGATCGCGGATGGGTTCTACTACGACTTCGAGCTGCCCCGGCCCCTCACGCCGGACGACCTGGCGGCGGTCGAGGAGCGCATGCGATCGAGCATCGCGGCCGACCACCCGTTCGTGCGGCGGGAGCTGCCGTTCGACGAGGCGCGGGCCATGGTCGCGGCGGAAGGCCAGACGTTCAAGGTGGAGATCCTCGACGACCTGGCCGCGAAGGCCCGGGCGAGCGACGACGCACTCCCGGTCACGACCTTCTACGAGCACGGGACGTTCCACGACCTGTGCCGCGGACCGCACGTCGCCTCGACCGGGCTGATCGGGCCGTTCCGGCTGCTCGCGGTCGCGGGTGCGTACTGGCGCGGCCAGGAGACGCGCCCGATGCTGCAGCGGATCTACGGCACCGTGTGGGAGACCCAGGAGGACCTGGATCGCTTCCTGTGGCGCCGCGAGGAGGCCAAGAAGCGGGACCACCGCCGGCTGGGCGTCCAGCTGGACCTGTTCAGCTTCCACGACGTGAGCCCGGGATCCGCCTTCTGGCACCCGAAGGGCTGGACCCTGTATCGGACGCTCGAATCGGCGATGCGCGAGCTCCAGGAGCGGCGCGGGTACCAGGAGATCTACACGCCACCGCTCGTGCACCAGAAGCTGTGGCAACAATCGGGCCACTGGGACCTGTACCGCGAGCACATGTTCCTTGTCGAAGCCGACGAGCAGACCTACAGCCTCAAGCCGATGAACTGTCCGGAGAGCACGTTCATCTACCGCAGCCGGGTTCGCTCCTACCGGGATCTTCCGCTCCGGATCTCGGAGTACGGCAAGCTGCACCGGAACGAGCTGTCGGGTGTCCTGTCGGGGCTGACGCGGGTGCGCCATTTCGTCACCGACGACGCCCACATCTTCGTCCGACCTGACCAGATCGGGTCGGAGATCGAGGCCCTGATGGGGGAGGTGACGGAGACCTACCGCTGGTTCGGGCTCACGCCGAAGCTCACGTTCGGTACCAGGCCCGAGAAGGCGCTTGGCGACCCCGCGCTCTGGGAGCAGGCCGAGGGCCTGATGCGCGAAGCGCTCGAGCGCTCCGGGGTCGACTACCGGGTGAAGCCGGGCGATGGTGCCTTCTACGCGCCCAAGATCGACATCCAGATCGAGGACGCGCTGGGGCGCGAGTGGCAGACTGCCACCATCCAGGCGGACCTGGTGATGCTCCCTGAGCGGTTCGACCTTTGGTACATCGACGCGGACGGCAGCCAGAAACGCCCGGTGGCGATCCACCGCGCCATCTATGGATCGCTGGAACGGTTCATCGGCGTCCTGACCGAGCACTTCGGGGGCGCCTTCCCGTTCTGGTGCGCGCCCGTCCAGGTCGAAGTCATCCCGATCGCCGACCGGCACCGTGATCCGGCCAACGCGCTGTCGGCGCTGCTGCGCGCCCGCGGACTGCGCGTCGAGGTCGACAGCTCCGAGAACCGGATGCAGAACAAGATCCGGCTGGCCCAGGAGCAGAAGATTCCCGTGATGGTCATCCTCGGCGACCGGGAGGTCGAGTCGCGGACCGCCGCGGTCCGCCGCCGCGACGGCAGCCAGGAGCAGGGGGTCGGGTGGGACGCGCTGGCGGCCCGCCTGGCCGAGGAGTCGGCCTCGCGCGTCGTCTGACGCGGGGCATGTGGTATTCTCCGCCGGCGAACCGCGCCCGCTGGCGTGCGTGCTTGAGCACGCCGTCGACGGGCGCACGGGTCACACGAGAGTAGAAGGGGTCGACGATAAGCCGAGAGCTGCGTGTCAACCAGATGATCCGGATCAGCCAGGTCCGGGTGATCGACGAAGAGGGAACCCAGCTCGGCGTCATGGCGACGAGCGACGCTCTTCGACTGGCACAGGAGCGCGGCTACGACCTCGTCGAGGTTGCGCCGACCGCGTCGCCCCCGGTGACGCGCCTGCTCGACTACGGCCAGTACAAATACGAGCTGGCCAAGCGGGAGAAGGAAGCCAAGCGAAAGTCCCGGTCGGTCGAGTTCAAGGAGGTTCGCCTCAAGCCGAAGATCGGCCAGGGCGACTTCGACACGAAGGTCCGACGGGCGATCGAGTTCCTGGAGGACGGCGACCGGATCAAGGTGGCGGTCCAGTTCCGGGGGCGCGAGCTGACCCACCCGCACCTCGGGAGGGAGCTGCTCGCGAAGTTCGCGGACCAGATCAAGGACCATGGCGTCCTCGAGCGGGCACCGCTGCTCGAGGGAAAGTCGATGCACATCACGATCGCGTCGACCCACAAGCCGCGGCCGCGCGAGGCAACCGGCGGGGCATCCGCCCCGGACGGGACGCCGCAGGCGGACGAGGTCGAGGGAGCCGCCCCGGCGGCCGCGGTCGACGCAGCGGGCAGCCTGCCCGCCGCACCAGCGGGAGAGTGAGGCCGGCGTGCCGAAGCTGAAGACCCACAAGGGAGCCCAGAAGCGGATCGGGGTGACCGGGAGCGGGAAGCCGATCCGCGTCAAGTCGTGGCGAGGCCACCACCTGGAGCTGAAGTCATCCCGGCGCACGCGCCGCTACGACGGCAAGTCGGTGCTCGGCAGCGAGCACGCGCGCCAGGTCCAGCACCTCCTCCCGTACCTCAAGAAGGGCTGACCCATGGCTCGAGTGAAGCGCGGCGTCACCGCGCACCGGCGCCACAAGCGGCTCCTCAACGCGGCCGAGGGCCGCAAGGGGACGCGCTCCAGGCTCATCAAGCCGGCCCACGAAGCGCTGCTCCACGCGCTCGCCTACGCCACGCGCGACCGCAAGGTGCGCAAGCGGGACTTCCGCCAGCTCTGGATCATCCGGATCAACGCGGCGGCCCGCAGCCATGGCCTCACCTACAGCCAGCTGATCCGCGGCCTCCGGACCGCCGATGTCGAGATCGACCGCAAGATCCTGGCCGACATCGCCGTCCGGGACGACGGGACCTTCGGCCGGATCGTCGAGGTCGCCCGCGGCGCCTGACGGTGGGGACCGGGCCCGGGCCCGGTCCGTCCCCGCGACTCCCCGGACCCTCGCGCCGAATCTCGAGCGCGGGGGTTCCCGATTCCGAGCCGGTGGCCAGGCGGTCCCGGCTCTCCCGAGAGGAGGCTCCCCGCTCGTGGACCTCGCCACGCTGACAGGCCAGCTCCGCGCGCTCCGGGACGAGGCCCTGCCCCGGATCGCGGGCGCGCCGGACGTCGCGGCGCTCGACGAGCTGGACGTGGCCTACCTCGGCCGGAAGGGCGGCGCGCTCTCCGGCCTGATGCGCGGCATCGGGCAGCTTCCGCCCGAGGACCGACCGCGTGTCGGGGTCGTGGTCAACGAGGTCCGCGAGGCGGTCGAAGGCGCGCTGGCGAACGCGCGGCAGCAAGCGGCCGGAGCGGCCCTGGCGACCCGCCTGGTCACGGAGACGGTGGACGTCACGACCCCGGGCCGGCCCATCACGCGCGGGAGCCTTCACCCGATCCAGGAGACGATCGGCCGAATCGCGGAGATCTTCGGCCAGTTCGGGTTCGTCACCTACGAGGGGCCGGAGATCGAGAGCGACGCCACCAACTTCCGGATGCTCAACATCCCGCCGGACCACCCGGCCCGCGACCTCTGGGACACGCTGTACGTCGACATCGAGGGTGGCCTTCTTCGGACGCACACCTCGCCGGGCCAGATCCGGGTGATGCACGCCGAGACGCCGCCGATCCGCGCGCTGCTGCCGGGCCGCTGCTTCCGCTACGAGGCGGTCGACGCGGCGCACGCCTCCGAGTTCTTCCAGGTCGAGGGGCTCATGGTGGACGAGGGGACGAACCTGGCTGACCTGCGGGGCCTCCTCGACGAGTTCGCCCACGCCATGTTCGGCGCCGGCCGGGCCACGCGCTTCCGGCCCGGCTACTACCCGTTCACGGAGCCGTCGGTCGCCTTCGACGTGGGCTGTCTCGTGTGCGGCGGGAGCGGCTGCCCGGCCTGCGGCAGGACCGGCTGGATGACGATCCTGGGCGCAGGCATGGTCCATCCGGTCGTGCTCCAGCACGGCGGGATCGACCCCGAGCGCTTCCAGGGCTTCGCGTTCGGGATGGGCGTGGAGCGGATCGCGATGCTGCGCCACGGGATCGCCGACGTCCGCATCTTCCTCGATAACGACCTGCGCTTCCTGGGGCAGTTCCGGTGAGAGTTCCCCTCGGCTGGCTGCGTGACTACGTCGACTTCGAGCTTGCCCCGGACGCCCTGGCGGAGCGCCTCACGCTGCTCGGGTTCGAGGTCAAGGGGCTCGAGCGCTGGGGCGCGGAGTGGCGCAACGTCGTGGTGGGCGAGCTCCTGACGGTCGAGAAGCACCCGCGCGCCGATCGCCTGTCGCTGACCACCGTGCGGGTCGGGTCCGGCGAGCCGCTCCAGATCGTGTGCGGCGCCCGGAACATCGAGCCCGGCCAGCGGGTCCCCGTGGCCCTGCCCGGCGCGCTGCTGCCGGGCAACCGTGCCATCGAGCGCACCGAGAAGATGGGAATCGTCAGCAACGGGATGCTCTGCTCCGGGGACGAGCTCCGGCTGAGCGTCGATGGCGAGGGAATCCTGATCCTGCCGGCCGACACCGCGGTGGGCAGCGCGCTCACCGACCTGTACGGGGACTGGGTGCTGGACGTGGACGTGAAGCCGAACCGCGGCGACGCGCTCTGCCTGGTCGGGCTGGCCCGCGAGGTCGCGGCGGCCACCGGCGCGGTGGCGCGCTTCCCATCGGTCGCGCTCCGCGAGGACGGTCAGCCGATCGGCGACTCGCTCGTGGTGGCCGTGGACGACCCGGAGCTCTGCCCGCGCTTCGTCGCGCGGCGGGTCGACGGCGTTCGGGTGGCGCCGTCACCGGAGCACGTGCAGCGGCGGCTGCTGGCGGCCGGCATGCGCCCGGTGAGCAACGTGGTGGACGCGACCAACTTCGTGATGCTCGAGCTCGGCAAGCCCACCCATGCCTTCGACGCCGGCGCCGTGGCGCGCGATTCGAGCGGCCGGGCGGCCCTCGTCGTGCGGAGCGCCCGCGACGGGGAGCGGCTGGAGACGCTCGACCACGTGGCGCGGGCCCTGACACCCGAGACACTCCTCATCGCGGACGCGAATGGACCGCTGGCCATCGCCGGGGTCATGGGCGGCGCCGCGTCCGAGGTCGGGGCGTCCACCGAGGCCGTGATCATCGAGTCGGCCGTGTTCGATCCTGTGAGCATCCGGCGGACCGCGTTCCGCTACGCGCTCCGATCGGAGGCGAGCCTCCGGTTCGAGAAGGGCCAGGAGTCCCGGCTCGCCCGGATCGCCGCGGACCGGGTGGCCGAGCTCATCGTGGGCTGGGCCGGCGGCCGGGCGGCTTCGGGGCGCGTCGACACCGCCTCGCACGAACCCGGCCCGGTCCGGGTCGGGTACCGGCCCGCACGGGTGGACCGGCTGCTCGGGACCGACCTCGGTCCCGACGCGCAGGCGGCGCTGCTCGCGCGCGTGGGGATCGCCAGCGAGCCGTCGGTGCCCGGGTCGGAGGTCGTGATCGCGGCGGGCTCGATGCCGCTCAGCGTTCCGGCGGCTCCCGGCGAAGCGCGCGACGCGATCGTGCCCACCTGGCGACGGGACATCCTCGTCGAGGCCGACCTCGCGGAGGAGGTCGTCCGCCTGGCGGGGTACGAGAGCGTGGTCGGCAAGACTCCGGACACAGCCATTCCCCACGTCCGCCCGAACCCGCTGGAGCTGCGCGACGCCCTCCGCGCGGCGCTCGCCGGGGCGGGCCTGACGGAGGTCGTGACCCCGGCGCTCGACGCGACGGCGCAGGCCGCCATGCTGGGCTGGCCCGTCCTCGCCGCGGACGGCGTCGACGGCGAGGTCGCGATCGACGGCCCCGCCGTGACCGTCACCAACCCGCTCTCGGAGCGCCACGCCGTCCTCCGCAGCGGGCTCGTGGGCAGCCTGCTCGACGTGCTCGCCCTCAACGAGCGCCATGGCCGGGCTGACGTCGCCATCTTCGAGGTCGGCAAGGGGTACGCCAAGGCGCCCGACGGCGCTCCGGCCGAATGGTGGCGCCTGGGTCTCCTGCTCGCCGGCTCCAGCGGCGCGCCGGCCTGGAACCGCCCGCCCCGCACGTACGACCTCGACGATGCCAAGGGGATCGTGGAGCTGCTCGCGCGGGTCGTGGCCGTCCCCGAACCCGGCTGGTCCCCGCACACGGGCGGGGCGCCGCTCCATCCGGGCCGAGCCGCGCGGGTCATGGCGCCCGGCTGGCTGGCGGGATTCGTCGGCGAGCTCCATCCGTCGATCCTCGCCGCGTGGGACCTGCGCGCCGAGCGCGTGCTGGTCGCCGAGCTCGCCATCCGCGGCCTCTCGGCGGGCCAGGTTCCGCCGGTGCGCGTGGCGCCGGTCGGGCGCGTCCAGCCCGCCGAGCGTGACCTGGCCCTGATCGAGGACGAGGCGCTGCCGGCAGCGGACCTGGCTGCCACGCTCCGCTCCGCG
>CAZKXK010000065.1:0-10300 GCA_964556585.1 uncultured Anaerolineaceae bacterium | reverse complement strand
GCGGGCCGAAGCGGACGGCCGCACGCGGCCTGCGGCCGGCAGCCGGCACGCGGCCTGCGGCCGGCACGCGGCACGCCGCCCGGCGTACCGGCCGCGACCGCGCTAGAGTCGGCGTCACATCCCACCTACCCGGAGATTCACTCGTGCCGCGTCGCATCTACGACTTCGGAGTCCCTGACCGGTTCGTGACCGGCACCGTCGGCCAGCCTGGTCACCGCACGTTCTTCCTGCAGGCCCGCAAGGGCAGCGCGCTCGTCTCGGTCGTCATCGAGAAGGTCCAGGTCCAGGTGCTCGCCGAGCGCGTGGCGCTGCTCCTGGCGGAGATCGGCCGCCGTGGCGTCCAGGTGCCCGAGGCGTTGGCGCCATCCGACGACGACACCGCCCCGCTCGGCGAGCCACTCGTGGAGGCGTTCCGGGTCGGGACCCTGACGCTCGGCTGGGATCCGCAGCATGGACAGGTCGTCATCGAGGCCCGCGAGCAGCAGGAGTCGGACGAGGCCGAGGATGCGGACGAGGAGGATGAGGCGGACGGCGAGCCGGAGGAGGCCGACGACGAAGAGGACGAGGAGGACGAGGAGCCGGCCACCCTCGAGTTCGACGACAGCGATCCGGAAGGCCCCGACCTGGTGCGGGTCCGGCTGACGCCGCTCGCCGCCCGCGCCTTCGTAGAACGCGCGCTCCGCACCGTCGCCGCGGGGCGGCCGCCGTGCCCGTTCTGCGGACTGCCCCTGGATCCCACCGGTCACATCTGCCCGCGCAAGAACGGCTACGTGCACTGAGCAGCCACGGCGTGGAACAACCGGACGAGGAAGCCGGGCTCGTCGCGCGCTCGGGCGCGCCGGACCATGACGAGACGTCCGGCCCCGATCCGGCCGGCGGCGTCGGCGACGGCGGCCCCGAAGACACCGGCGGTCCCGACGACGCGGGCGGCGACGTCGAGGACGAGGACGAGGATCCCGGGCCCGAGCCCGAGCTTCCCCCGGCGGTCGACCTCCCGCCCGATCTCGCGCTCCGCTTTCTGCAAGAAGGCGACCTCGAGATCGTGGGCCGGCTCGTCCAGGCGTCGAACACGACGCTGCTGGTCCGGGTCATCGGCGAGGTCCCGGGCCGTGGGTCCACCACGGCAGGAGCGGTCTACAAGCCGATCCGCGGCGAGCGGCCGCTGTGGGACTTCCCGGAGGCGACGCTGGCCCACCGGGAGGTCGCCGCGCACGCGATCTCGGAGGCAACTGGCTGGCAGATCGTGCCGCCCACGGTCTTCCGCGCGGACGGCCCCGTCGGTCCCGGGATGCTGCAGCTCTGGGTGGAGACGCGCGACGACGTGGACATCCTGGAGCTGCTCCAGTCGGGCGACCCACGCCTGCGACGGATCGCGCTGTTCGACGCCGTGGTCAACAACGCCGACCGGAAGGGTGGCCACCTGCTGGTGCGGCCCGACGGGCTGATCCAGGGCGTCGACCATGGCGTCACGTTCAACGTCGACCCGAAGCTCCGCACGATCCTGTGGGGCTGGCGGGGAACGCCGATCGCGCCGGAGGAGCTGCTCACCCTGGCCGCCTTGCGCCCGCGGCTCGCGGCCGGCGGCCCGCTCTCGGCGGCGCTCGCCGAGCATCTCGACCCGGCCGAGATCGAGCAGGCGCGCGCACGGCTCGACGGGCTCCTGGAATCTGGCACGTTCCCGCAGCCGCACCCGGACTGGCCGGCCATCCCCTGGCCCTGGTACTGAGCCGGTCCCCGTTCCGGCTCAGGCCTCCGGCGGCACCGTGCCCACGTGGAGCGTGACGATCCCGCCCGACATGCCCGTCCAGCTGACGTCGACGAGGCCCGCCTCGCGCATGATGCCGGCGATCGCCTCCGGCGCGGGGTAGTTGCGAACGCTCCGGACGAGGTACGCATAGGCGCCGCCCTGGCCGGCCAGGCGGCCGATGAACGGCACGATCCCGTCGAACCAGGCGCGCAGGATCCGGGCGAGGCGGCTGCGAGGCCGGGCGATCTCCAGGCAGACCACCCGGCCGCCCGGGCGCACGACGCGTCGCATCTCGGCGAATCCCTGCCGGTAGTCGGGCAGGTTCCGCATCCCGAACGCGATCGTGGCCGCGTCGAAGGAGGCGTCCGGCGCCGGCAGCGCCAGGGCGTCGCCGACGACGAACGTGAGCCCCGGCCGAGCGCTGAAGCGGCGCCGGGCGACCCCGATCATCCCCGGGCTGAGGTCCACGCCGAGCACCTCGCCGCCCGGCTCCGCGCGGCGCTGGAGATCCGCGGCCACCTTGCCGGTGCCGGTCGCGACGTCGATCGCCCGGCCGCCGTGCCGGATCTGCGCCAGCGCGACAGCGCGCCGCCGCCAGCGCGGCTCCTGGAACGCGCTGATCACGAGGTTCATCGGGTCGTACAGACCCGCGATCCCGTCGAACATCGAGCGCACCTCGGTGCTCGGCGCCGCGTTGCCGCGCTCGCTTGCCGCACCCGACGGGGCACCACGGGACTTCGTCATGGCTGAGCCTCCGGGTGGGAAGGAATCCCCGCGGCAGTCAGCGCCGCGAGAATCGCGGCAGCGACGGGCTCGGGGTCGCTGATCGGGGCGGTGTGGCGGAGCCCGCCGAGGACCACCAGGTGCGCGCCCGGGACACGCGCGACCACGGCGCGGGCGATCGGCGCATAGAACGGCTCGCTGGCGGTGCCGGTCAGGATCGCGACCGGCACGTCGATCCGCGCCAGGCCCCCCGCTTCCAGCCCCGTGAGGGCGGCATCCGCGCAGGCGCCGTCGCCCTGGGCCGCGAGGAACGCGCGGCTCCGCTCCGGGAGCGCATCCCAGGCGCCATCCCCCGCGACGCCGTCGAGGAACGTGGCCGCGGCCGCCGCGGCGCCGCCCGTAGCGTGCGCGCGCTCGGTTGCCAGCGCCACCGCGGTGAACCGCGCGCGGGTCCCGGCATCGGCGAGCGGCCCGTACGGCGGCTCCCAGGCCACGACGGCCATCACCCTCCCGCGAAGCCGGGCCGCCGCCTCGAGCGCGACAACCCCGCCGAAGCTGTGGCCAACCAGGATCGCCGCGGTCACTCCTTCGTGATCCAGGAGCGTGCCGATGTCGGCGACATGGACCGCGACGTCGAGCGGCCGCGGCGTCGGCTGCGGGCTCTCCCCGCTTCCCCGCCGATCGAGCGCGAGCACCGGGCCGCGGACCGCCAGGAGCCGGGCAAGACCGGCCAGCTGGACGGACGCCGAGAGCGTCGCGTGGAGCAGGATGATCGGCACTTTCCCCTCGGCCCCGTGCGCCGCGCTGAACGCACGATATGTGAGCCGGGCGCCGTCGCCGGCCACGAATGTGCGCGTCGACGCACCACTCATGCGCCGGCCTCGTTCTGGGACTCGTCCGCCGTCTCGCTCCAGCCTGGCGGCGCTCCGACCAGCGTCGCCCGCAGCTCCGTGCGCCGGAGCTTGCCGGACACCGTGCGCGGGAGCGCGGCGACGACGACGAACGTCGCCGGCACCTTGTATGGCGACAGTCGCGCGCGGCAGAACGCGCGCAGCTCGGCACTGCCCGGGGTGGGGGCGCCCCGTCGCAGCACTACCGCGGCGACCGGCACGGCTCCCCAGGTCGGGTCCGGGCGGCCGACGACCCCGGCTTCCGCGATGGCCGGGTGCGCCTCGATCGCCGCCTCCACCTCCGCCGGGACGACGTTCTCGCCACCGGAGACCAGCAGGTCGTCGCGCCGGTCGAGGACGTGGAGGAAACCCTCGGCGTCGAGCGTGCCCGCGTCGCCGGTCCGCAGCCACCCGTCGAGCGTGAACGCCGCCGCGGTTGCCTCCGGCCGGGCGAGATAGCCGGAGAACGCGGCGGGCGTGCGCACCTGGATCTCGCCGCTGCCGTCAGGGGCCGGGACCGCGATCCGGAGCCTGACTCCGGGGAGCGGCCGCCCGGCGGATCCGGGACGCGACGTGGCTTCGGACGTGGCAAGCGCGGTCACGCCGGAGGCAGCCTCCGTCAGGCCGTACGTCGGGACCACGGGCCAGCCCGCCGCCAGCGCCCGCACCACGAGCGACGGCGGGATCGGCGCCCCGCCCAGCAGGACCGCCCGCAGGGGCGCGCTCGACGGCCGGGCGCCCACGCCGGCGACGGCGCGTGTCGTCCCGGGATCCGCGGGCGTTCTGCCAGCGTTGTCGACCATGTCCAGGAGTCGCGCCAGCTGGGTCGGCACGAGCGACACGTGGCTGACCTGCCCCTCGCGGAGCGCCCCGAGCACCGCCCCAGGGTCGAACTCGGGAACGATGCGAAGCGGCACGCCCGCCCCGATCGACCGCCAGGCGACCCCCAGCCCCGCGACGTGGGCCAGGCCGAGGCAGAGCAGCCAGCCCGTGGCGGGTGGCAGGGCGGCCGACCAGGCGGCGGCGCTCGCGGCGAGCGCCGCGTGGGAGAGCAGCGCCACCTTCGGCCGGCCCGCTGTGCCGGACGTGAGGACCGCGACGGCGGGGGCATCCGGTTCGAGGTCGGCCGCACCTGGGGCCCCGTCGATGCTGGACCCACCGGACTCGCCAGGTGCGACGGGGTCGCCCGCGAGCACCCCGGCGAGGGGATCGCCCGCGAGTCGCTCGGCGAGGGCATCGAGAGGCACGCTCGGCGCGGTCAGCATCGCGGCCTCGCTGGCACGCTCGCGATCGTGGACCGCCAGCCGCGGCACGATCTCGCGGCCCGTGGCGGCCAGCTCCGGCGCGGCCAGCCTCGTCCCGAGCGGCGCAACGCACGCGCCGACCCGCGCGGCCGCGACGAGCAGGGCGATCGCCGTCGCCGACGGCGCCGCGAGCAGCGCCACGCGATCGACGGGCCGGACCCCGAACGCGACCAGTCCCGCCGCCAGCGCGTCCGCGAGGACATCGAGGGCGGCGAAGCTCCACGTCCGACCCGGCTCCACGATCGCCGTCGCCTCGGGTGTCGCGCGGGCGTAGCGCCGGAGCGCGAGCGGCAGCAGCAGGGGCGCCTTCGCGCGCAGGGCCGCGCTCATGCGGTCGCCTCGACGAGCTCGGCCGTGAAGCGGGAGACGGCCCCGCGGTCGACGCGGATCCCGAGCCGGCCCGTCCCCGGGCCCCCCGGCGCATGCATGTGACCGGAGTCGATGACGAGCGGCTCGTCGAGGAGATCGTGCTCAAGCAGCCCGGCCGTGGCCAGGCCGTGCGCGAGCGGCGCCGGGAATCGGGCCGCCACCACGCGTGGGAGCCGCGCCGCCGCGACCAGCGCGGAGGCGATCCCGACGCCCGTCTCGAAGAGCGTGCTGAGCACCACGGGAACCCCTCGGACGGCCGCCGCCTCGGCGATCTCGGCCACGGCAAGCGGGCCTCCGACGCGGACCGGCTTCACGACGAGGACGTCCGCGGCACCCTCGGCCAGCAGGCGCCGCACGGCGACGAGGGACGCGGCGGCTTCGTCCGCGGCGACCGGCACCTCGACGCGCCGGCGCAGCTCGGCGGCACCTGCGCCGTCGTCGGCCGGAAGCGGCTGTTCCACGTACTCGATCCCGAAGCGGGCCACGGCCTCCAGCCGCTCCTCGGCCGTGGGCAGGTCCCAGGCCCCGTTCACGTCGAGGCGAAGGCGCACGTCGGCTCCGACGGCAGCGCGGATGGCGCGCACGCGGGCGACCAGGTCGAGCGTCTCGCGCTCCGCGCCGGCCTTCAGCTTGAGGGTCGTGAAGCCGGCCTCGATCGCCTGGAGCGCGGCCTGGGCACCGGCCGCCGGCCCGCCGAAGCCGATCGTGCCGTTGACCAGGATGCCGGGCGCCGGCGACGCGCTGGCGCCCCAGTCGGCGGCCGCTGCCCCACCGCCACCACCGAGCAGGTCGAAGCGGGCGGCATCCAGCGCCGCGCGGAACGCGCGCCCCGGCGTGCCGATCAGCTCCAGCTCCTCGGCGTCGGGCACGTCGCCGGACCGCGCGCGGTCGGCAGCCTCGCGGACCAGGCGGGCCAGCAGCGTCTCCTCCACCTCGGTCGCGTCCGGCTCGAGGACGGCCTCGCCGACCCCGATCCGGCCGTCCGGGCCCGCCACGAACAGGAGCCAGGCTTCGCGGTGAAGCCACATTCCCGTGGCGGTCGCGAACGGCCGCCGGAACGGGACGCGGACGCGGACGGCAGACAGCCCGCGGACCGGGACCGCCTGGAGCGCGGCGCGCAGGCCGGCCGGGTCGGTCAGGTCGGTCACGACGGCCACCTCGGCAGCGCAAGCGCGACCGCGAAGAGCGCCCCGAACACCAGCGCCAGCCGCGCGGTCCCCGCCAGCACGGCGTTCAGCTGCCGCGGCTCGGCGAAGCCGCGAACAGTGCGGAGCAGCGGTGCCGCGAGCGGCGCCGAGCAGAGGGGCAGCAGCTGGGCAACTCCCTGGCCCGCGAGGAGGAGCGCCACCGGCACGGCGAACGCCAGCGCGAGCAGGAGCCCGTACTCCACGGCCGTCGCGCGTCGCCCCAGCGCCACGGCCAGCGTCCGCTTGCCCGCCGCGGCGTCGGTGGGGATGTCGCGCAGGTTGTTGACCACGAGGATCGCCGTGATGAGGGCGCCCATCGGGATCGCCGCCACGACGAAAAGCGCCTCGAAGCGCAGCGCCTGGAGGTAGGCCGTCCCGACCACCGCCACGAGCCCGAAGAAGATGAACACGAACACCTCGCCGAGGGCGCGGTAACCGTACGGCCACGGCCCGCCGGTGTAGGCGAGCGCGGCCACGATGGCGAGGATGCCGAGCGCAACGATCGCCGGCCCGCCGACCCAGGCGAGCCACGCTCCGACCAGCCCGGCCGCGGCGATCGTCAGCCCGATCGCGAGCTCGAGCTGCCGCGGCGTCACGAGGCCGGCCGAGGCGACGCGGGTGGGACCGGCGCGATCCGGCGTGTCGGCGCCGCGGCGGAAGTCCGACAGGTCGTTCGCCAGGTTGGCGAGGACCTGGAGCAGGATCGCGACGGCCAGGCAGCCGACCGCCGTGTCGGGGCGGAACGCGGCGCCCACGGCGAGCGCCGCGCCCAGGCCCACGACCACGCCGCTGGCCGCCGCCGGGAGCGTGGCCGGACGGACGGCCAGCAGCCACGTTCGGAGAGCGGACCGGGGCGCGGCGAGCGAGGTCACGGCCGTCGCGGGTACTTCCCGTAATCGGGACTGCGCTTCTCGAGGAATGCCCGCGATCCCTCGTGCGCCTCGTCGGTCGTGTAGTAGAGCCCGGTCGCGTTGCCGGCGAACTCCTGGAGCCCTGCCAGGCCGTCGGTCGCCACCAGGAAGGCGGACTTCAGGAAGCGGATCGCCGTGGGGCTCATCGCCAGGACCTCGTCGGCCCAGCGTACGCCCTCGGCCTCCAGCTCGGCGAGCGGGACCACCGCGTTGACGAGGCCCATCGCGAGCGCCTCGCCGGCCGAGTAGCGGCGGCACAGGAACCAGATCTCCTTGGCCTTCTTGTCGCCCACGAGCCGGGCAAGGAGTCCGATCCCGAAGCCGGCGTCGAAGCTGCCCACGCGCGGGCCCACCTGGCCGAAGACGGCGTTGTCGCTCGCGATCGTGAGGTCGCACACGACGTGCAGGACCTGGCCGCCGCCGATCGCGAAGCCGTTGACGAGCGCGATCACCGGGATCGGCAGCGAGCGGATCTGGCGCTGCAGGTCCAGCACGTTGAGCCGCGGCAGCCCGTCGCCACCGACGTAGCCACCCGCGGCGCTCTTGTAGTTCTGGTCGCCGCCGGCGCAGAACGCCGTGTCCCCTTCCCCGGTCAGCAGGACGCAGCCGATCCGCCCGTCATCGCGAATCCGGGCGAACGCGTCGATCATCTCGGCGACCGTCTCCGGCCGGAACGCGTTGCGGACCTCGGGCCGGGCAATGGTGACCTTCGCGATGCCGGTGCCGGAGTGCTCGTACCGGATGTCGTGGTACTCCACGGCGCGGGTCCAGGTGACGGGTGCGGTCATGCGGCGTGATCCTCCTTGAGGAAGTCCAGGACGAGGCGGCAGAACGCGTCCGGCGCCTCGAGGTGCGGCGCGTGGGCAGCTCCGTCGATCACGGCCAGGCGGGCGCCGGGCACGCCGGCGGCAACGGCCGCGGCACGGTCGCGCACCGGGTCGTCGCCTCCCACGACCACGAGGGTCGGGGCCGTGACCTCGGCGAGCCGGCCGTGGAGCGGCTCCATCGCCCCCTGCCCGGCTGCGCGGAGGCTCGCCGCGAGACCGGCCGGATCGTGGGACAGGCGGATCTCGCGGAGCCCGGTTCGCACCGGGGGCGTCAGGCGCGCCTCGCCGGCGAGCACCGGCGTCCGCTCCCAGGCGTCCATGAACGACTCGATCCCATCGCGGTCCAGGGCTCGCGCGAGCACCTCGTCGGAAGCCCGTCGAGCCGTGCGGTCCGCGGCATCCTCGATCCCGGCGGAGGGTGCCTCCAGGACCAGGGACCGAACGCGCGCCGGATGGGAGATCGCGAACCGGAGCGCGACCCGCGCACCCATCGAGTAGCCGACCACGTGCGCCCGATCATGGCCGAGGACCCCCAGCAACTCCACCAGGTCGTCGGCGACCCGCTCGATCGCCGCGCGCGACGGCTCGTCCGAGCTCCCGGCGTCGCCCGCGCGCCAGGCAGTTCCGCCGTGGCCGGGCAGGTCGGGTGCGAGCACGCGGAATCCGGAGTCGATCGCCGCTTCGGCCAGCCCGCCCTCCCAGCTCCGGCCACTCCCCGTGAACCCGTGCAGCAGCAGGAGCGCCGGCCCGGAGCCGGCCGCCCGCACCGACCAGCGGAGTCCGGCGACATCCACGATTCGCGGCTCCCCGATCATGCGATGCGCCAGCGCGGTCACGCGCGAAGCTCCGCGAGCGCCGCGGCGACGGCCGCGGCCGCGTCCCGGTGAAGCTCGACGTTGCGGGCTCGCTCCGTGCGAAGCTCCAGGACGTTCACGCCGGTGGCCACGAGGCTCTCCGCGAGCGCGGCGCGCAACCCGCGTGCCTCGACCTGTCGATGCACGGCTCCGAGCGCCCCGACGATCGGACCGGGATCGACGCCGTGGGGCGTCCCGAAAAGCTCCTCGTAGTGGGCCGGCAGGCCGGCTCCCGGCGCGTCTGCCGTCGCCTGGGGCAGGAACGAGAAGATCCCGCCGCCGTCGTTGTTGACCAGGACGATCGTGGCCGAGAGCCCGTGCAGCCTGGCGGCCACGAGCGCGTCGAGATCGTGCAGGAACGACAGGTCCCCGACCACGAGCGCCACGTGCCCCACTCCGGCGGCGGCGGCACCCAGCGCCGATGAGACGACACCGTCGATGCCGTTCGCGCCCCGGTTCGCGAACGGGCGGATCGCGCGTGCGCCGCCAGGCAACCAGGCATCGAGGTCGCGAACGGGCATGGAGCTCCCGGCCCACAGGATCGCGCCGTCGGGAAGCAGCTCGCCGAGGTGGGCGAACGGCGCGCCTTCGAACGCCTCCCCGCGCTCCTCCACCTCCGCGAGCCACGCGCGGAGCGCCAGGTCCGCCGCGCGGTCGGCCGCCAGCCAGCCGTCCAGCCAGGCATGCGCCGGCGGGGAGGCCGGCCCGGGGAGCGTCGCGATCGCATCGGCGAGCGCCGCCGCCGTGATCGCCGCATCCGCGTGCACGAACGTGGTGGGCAGGAGCGCCGGTTCCCGGTACCCGCCGTCGCCATCCACCACGAGCTGGTCCGGTGCGGCATCCTCCACCAGCGCCAGCAGCGGCTTGGAGGTCGGGGTCGCCCCGAAGCGGATCACGAGGTCCGGCGCGTGCGCGTCGCGCCACGCACCCGGCCGGCAGAGGAGATCGCCCCGGGCGACGACGCGCGAGCGATCGTGCGGCCCGCAGCGACACCCGGAGAGCGGGTCCGCCAGGATCGGGAAGCCGGTCGCCTCCGCAAGGCCGGCGAGCGCGGCGGGCAGGGCCGGGTCGGCCTGGGGCCCGGCCACGATCAGCCCGCGGCGAGCAGCGGCGAGGCGCCTGGCGAGGCCCGCGACCTCGGACGCTCCCAGCGTCCGAGGCCCGGCCAGCACGTCGGTGAACGGGCGCGTCGGCTCGTCGTCTGACGCCTCACGGGGTCGGAGGTCACCATCCGGGACGAGCGGCTCGCGGAACGGGAAGTTGAGGTGGATGGCGCCGGCGGGACCGGCCAGCGCCGTGGCCACGGCACGTCCCGCCACGGAGCGGACATGCCGGCGCGTCTCCGGGGCCCCGTCGAGGAGCGGAAGCTCCGCGCTCCATTTCGCGTGGGTGCCGAACAGGCGCACCTGGTCGAAGGCCTGCGGGGCGCCGCGGACGCGCAGCTCGGGGGGTCGATCGGCCGTGAGGAGCACCAGCGGGACCCGGCCG
>CAZKXK010000064.1:2807-10498 GCA_964556585.1 uncultured Anaerolineaceae bacterium | reverse complement strand
TCGGCGCCGGGCCAGGACTCGAACGCCGGGCCGGCGTCCGGCTCGGAGACGGCCTCCCCGCTGCGGTCCACGGAGATCCAGCGGCGATCGACGACGAGGTGAAGCACCGTCGGGCGTGACGCGGCCAGGGCGGCCCGGAGCGCCGGCTCGAACGCATCGTCGCGGTCGACCAGGACGCCGGCGGCGCCGTACCCCTCCCCGACCCGGGCCCAGTCGACTGGCCCGAGGTCGGTTGCCACGGGAATCAGGCCACGCTGGACCTGGTGGTCATGGATGGTGCCGTAGCGCTGGTTGTCGAACACGAGCACGACCGGATGCACGCCGTGGCGAACCGCCGTCTCCAGCTCCGCGATCGACATCCCGGCCCCGCCGTCGCCGACGAGGGCAACGACCGGCCTCCCCGGCGCGGCGAGCGACGCTGCCACCGCGGCCGGGATCGCGAACCCCATCGCCCCGGCGGTCGTGCCGAGGAATGTGCCCGGCCGGCGCAGGACCAGGCCGCGAGCAGCCCAGCCGCCGAAGTTGCCGGCATCGGTGGCGATGATCGTGTCCGGCGACAGGACGCGGTTCAGGGTCGCGATGACCCGGCCCGGGTGGACACCCTCGCCGTCCCACGCGTCGAGGTCGACGCGCCGCGCCTCCTCGTAGGCGGCCCGGTCCCGCGCCGTCGCGGCGCGCCGCTGCTCCAGGCCGGCGAAGTCGGGGACGCCGGTCGCCAGGACCCGGCGCGCCTCACGGAGGAAGGTCCGCGCGTCGGCCGCCAGCGCAAGGGTGGGTCCCGCGAGCCCGGGCCGCGTCCCGAGCGGCTCCACGTCCACGTGGGCCCAGCGGGTCCCCGGCGCCGGGATGGCGTGCTGGTACGTCGCGATTTCGTTGAGGCGGCTGCCGATGACGAGGATCGCGTCCGCATCCTCCAGGCGCGATCGGACCGAGGGCGCGGAGAAGTACCCGCTCATTCCGAGGTAACGGGGATTGTCGTTCGGGAAGACGTCCGGACGGCGCCAGGCCGCGATCACGGGCACGTCGACCAGCTCCGCCAGTCGGACCAGGTCTGCCGTAGCGCGCGACCGCAGGACACCGCCCCCGGCGAGGATCACGGGGCGTTCCGCGTCGAGCAGCAGGTGCAGGACGCGGCGGACATGGGTCGCGTCCGGCACGGTCCGGGCCGGTCCCGACACCAGGCCGGGCGCCATCCGGGCGGGTGCCTCGCCCACTTCCTCGTCGAGGAGGTCTTCCGGCAGCGACAGCAGGACCGGCCCCGGCCGCCCGGTCGTGGCCCGCTTGAGCGCCTCATCGATGGCCGCAGGGAGCGCCGCGGCGTCGCGAACCTCGCGGGCCCAGCGGCAGAACCCGCCAACCGTCGCCACCAGGTCTGCCTCCTGGAACCCTTCCCGACCCCGCGTCGACCGCTTCACCTGCCCGACCAGGGCGATCACCGGAAGCGAGTCCGCGTGGGCGGCGTGCAGGCCGATCGCCAGGTTCGCGGCACCCACGGCCCGCGTCCCGAGGACCAGGGCTGGACGGCCGCTCAGCGAGGCGGATGCCGCCGCCATGTGCGCGGCAGCGCCCTCGTGACGGGTCGCGATCACCCGGATCCCGGCCGCGCCAAGGCCGTCGAGGAGGGTCAGGAAGCTCTCGCCCGGCACGGTGTACGCGACGCGCACACCGGCCGCGGCGAGTGCGTCGGCGATGAGGCGGCCGGCGGTCCGCGGTGTCCCGGTCACAGGCGTCCCTTTCTAGCGGTAGTTGGTGAACTGGAGCGGGACCGCCTCGTCGAGCTCGCGCAGCCGCGCGATCACCTTCTGGAGGTCGTCCTTGCTCTTGGCGCTGACCCGGACGGCGTCGCCCTGGATCTGGCCCTTGGCCTTGGGGAACTCGTCCCGGAGGATCTTCGAGACCTTCCTGGCCAGATCGTCCGGCAGGCCGCTGCGCAGGCCCACGTGCTGGCGAACCTTCATCCCGCCGGCCTGCTCGATCTCGCCCCAGTCGAAGATCTTGAGCGAGAGGCCGCGCCGGACCGCCTTCGTCTCCACCAGCTCGCGAATCGACTTCGCCCGCAGCTCCGAATCGGCGACGATCGTGAGGGCGTCCTTCTCCTGCGTGATCTCGGCGGTCGCTCCCTTGAAGTCGAAGCGGGTGGCGATCTCGCGGCGCGCCTGGTCCAACGCGTTCCGGAGCTCCTGCGCGTCGAACTCGGAGACCACGTCGAAGGAGAACTCGCCAGCCATCGGTTCCTCCGTATCGCCCGGCACACGCTCCGGGACCCTTCGCGCGTCGCCAAGTATGGCGAACGCGCGGACGCCTGTCCGTCGATCGGTGCTCGCCGGGCCGCCTGCCGCCGCCGGCGCCTCTCGTTCATCCCGCGCCGCGTTCGCCTCCGGCGATCGCCGCGGCGCGCTCGACGAGCATCTCGAGAGCGGCGTGCGCGCTCGCGGCCTTGTTCGCGCCGCGGTCGCCCGGCCAGCTGAACCGCCGGAGCTCGATCCCGGCCGCATCTGCCACGGCCACGTAGGTGAGGCCCACGGGCTTGCCCGCCGTCGCCCCGGACGGTCCCGCGATGCCGGTGACGGCCACCGCCAGGTCGGCGCCGAGCCGTGCCCGCGCTCCCGACGCCATGGCGCTGGCGACCTGCGCGCTGACCGCCCCGTGCTGGCCGATCACGCTCGCAGGAACGCCCAGGAGCGCCTCCTTGGCGTGGTCCGAATAGGCGACCACGCCGCCCCGGAGATAGCCGGAAGCGCCGGCCACGTCCGTCAGCGCGTCGCCGATGCGACCCCCCGTGCATGACTCGGCCGTGGCGACGCTCAGGCCGGCCGCCAGGCAGATCTCCTGGAGGCGTTCGGCGAGCGCACGCAGATCGGGCTCGGCCACTCGCGCGCTCAGGTGGTCCGGTCGGTCCGCTTCGGCGGAGCCGGCGGCTGGAAGAGCCATGTCTCCGGCGACGCACCCTTCCCCAGGGCACCCAGGCTCGTCCCGTTGAGGGTGTAGAACGTCACCCCGGCGTTGCCCGTTCGAACCTCGACGGACGTCGTGCCGCTGAAGGTGAGGGTCTGGCCATCGTTGACGAGGAGCCCACCGCTCCCGGTCGTCGGCGACACGACCCCGTCGACCCATACCTTGAGCCAGGCCCGGCCGCCCTTCACGTCCACGACGACGTTCACGCCCTGGTAGACGACCGTCACGCTGCGGGTCAGCGTGGTGGTCATGCCCTGGTCGTTCCTGGCGACGATCGAGATCGTCCAGCGACCGGTGGTCAGGTCCAGGTTGGCCGCGAACGACCCGTCGTCGGCGGGCACGACGACGACGGGTGCCGGTGGCCCGGGCGTCGTCGCGGCCGACGGCGCAGGCGCCTCCCCGGGCGCCTTGCCCACGAACGCGGCGCTGATGTTCACGCTCGTCGCGTCGGTGGCGTCGCCGGTCACCGGGATCGCCCCGTTCTGGAACGTGGCGCCGTCCGCGGGCGAGGCCACGGACAGCGTCGGGGCGACCACCGGGTTGAACGGGACGGTGATCAGCAGCTCGATCGCGTGATCGGCGGCCTTCCCGGTCTTGGGGTCCACCGCGCTGACGTCGAACTGGTTCTTGCCCCGCCGGAGATCCACCGTGGCCAGCCAGGTGCCGTCCCCGCCCGCGGTGATGTTGAGCGGGTCGCGGCCGGGAGCGGCGATCGTGACCAGGCCGCCCGCGACGGTCAGGCCGCGCAGCGTGTAGGTCGTCGCATCCTGGGCCACGTCCGTGACCGCCGTCGCCGGATCGACGACGCTCAGCGGCGGCGGCTCGGAGAAACGGACGAGCTGGAAGCCGATGTAGGCAAGGATCAGCAGCACGCCGAGCGTCGCGACCGCCGCGACCACGACCCCGGAGGTGAGCACGAGCCCCTTGCGGGGGGAGACCAGCGGCCGCGGCACGACGATCACCGGCTCGGGAGCGTCCGCCGGCGCCTCGCGGTGCCACTGGGCGACCGCCTCGTCGGGGTCGATCCCCAGGTACTGGGCGTAGTTCCGCAGGAAGCCGCGGACGTAGACGCCACCCGGCAAGGAGGCGTAGTCGCCGCGCTCGAGCGCGGCCAGGTAGCCGCGCCGGATCTTCGTCTCGCGCTCGGCGCGAAGAAGGTCGATGCCCCTGGCCTCGCGCGCCGCGAGCAGCCGCTCCCCGAGCGCGTCACCGCCGGCGGGCGGCCTCCGATCCGCAATCGGGTCGCGGTCGTGCTCCGGTCCCACCGGGCGAGCGTGGTTGCGCGTCGTCACCGACCGTCTCCATCGTCGGCGTCGGGTGCGGCGACGACGCTGCCGGCCTCGCGCCGTAGCACCTGGCGCGCGTTCGAGCCGTCGAACGCCCCGATGTAGCCGCGTGCCTCCAGCTGGTCGATGATCCGGGCGGCCCGCGCGTAGCCGATCTTGAGCCGCCGCTGGAGCAGCGACGCCGAGGCGCGGTCGTACTCCTGCACCACGCCGACGGCGTCCCGCAGCAGGCGGTCGGCGTCGTCGTCGGCGAGGTCGTCCACGGAGCCGGTGGAGTCCTCGTCATCCTCGATGATGCCCATGTCATAGTGCGGCTCCGCCTCGGCCCGCCAGTGGGCGGTGACCGCCCGGATCTCGCGGTCGGCCACGAAGACCCCTTGCAGGCGGATCGGGCGCGGCAGATCCGACGGCTGGAACAGCATGTCACCGCGGCCGATGAGGTCCTCCGCGCCGGGCGCGTCGAGGATCGTCCGGGAGTCGATCTGGGATGCCATGGCGAAGGCGATCCGGGACGGGAAGTTGGCCTTGATCAGCCCGGTCACGACGTTGACCGACGGGCGCTGCGTGGCGAGAACCAGGTGGATCCCCGTCGCGCGCGCCTTCTGGGCCAGCCGGACGATCGGGTCCTCCACCGTCTGGCCCTTGCGCATCATGAGGTCGGCCAGCTCGTCCACGATGATCACGATATAGGGCAGCCGATCGACCGGGTCGGCCCGCGTCTCGTTGTACGAGGTGATGTTCCGGGCGGACGCGCCGGCGAACTTCCGGTAGCGCATCTCCATCTCGCCGACGGCCCACTTGAGCGCTGCGATGGCCCGGTCCGCTTCCGTGATGACCGGAACGTAGAGGTGCGGCATCCCGTTGTAGTCGGCCAGCTCCACGCGCTTCGGGTCCACGAGGATCAGCCGGACGTCGTCCGGCGTGGCCCGCATGAGCAAGCTGGTGATGAGCGCGTTGACCATGACGCTCTTGCCCGAGCCCGTCGCCCCGGCGATCAGGAGGTGGGGCATCCTGGCGAGGTCGGCGGCCCGGGGATGGCCCGCCACGTCGCGGCCGAGGGCAAACGCGATCGGCGAGGTGTTCGCGGCGGTCTCCGGGTGCTCCAGGATCTGCCGGATCGCGACCACGTTGAAGTCCATGTTCGGGATCTCGAGGCCGACGACCTTCCGGCCCGGGATCGGCGCCTCGATCCGGATCGTCCGAGCCGCCAGCGCCATGGCGAGGTCGTCCGCGAGCCCCTCGATCCGGCTGACCTTGATCGACGGGTCCGGCTCCACCTCGTACTGCGTCACCACCGGGCCGGCGTTCCAGCGCGTGACACGGCTGGGGATGTTGAAGCTGGCGAGCTTGCTCACGATGATCGCGGCGTTGTGCGCGTGGTCCATGCCCGCGTTCGACGTGCGCGGTGCCAGGTCATCGAGGAGCGACATCGGCGGGAGGTGGTACTCCCGGCGGGCCGGCTCCGGTGCCCTGCCCGGCCCGGACGACACGTTGCCGGTCTGCGTGATGGGTGCGCGGGTCGCCGGAGTCGCTGCCCCGTCGTCCGGGAAGAGCGTCATGCGCTCCCCGGTGAGCGGAGCCGGCGGGGGTCCGGCGAAGACGGACGAGACCTGCGCCGGCTGCTCGAGCGGCGGCGGGATCTCCGGCCTCGACATCTCCCGGGCGTTCCTGCCGTCGCGGAGCGTCGCCCGGGCAGCCGGCGTCGCCGGCGCGTCCGCTCGCGGCCGCCGGGCCTGTTCGATCGCGGCCGCGCCGGCGCTCGCGACAGGCGCGGAGAGGGCATTGCCCAGGTCGCGGGCGCCGCGCCCGAACGGCGCCAGCAGCTCCCGGACCGGCCGGTCCAGGGCGACCACGAGCCCGGCGAGCAGGACCCCGATGAACACGATGAACGCGCCGAGCGGGCTCACCAACCCGCTCACGAACGTGCCCAGCCCCCGGCCGATGTCACCGCCCGAGCGCCCGTCCAGCACCCCGCCGTCGGCGAGCAGGGCGATCAGTGCGAGTGCGGCGACGTACGCAACCGCCGAACCGAGCAGCGTCCGGGGCCAGCCCGCACGGACGCCCCCGGCCCGCTCCAGCCAGACCCCGAGGCCGATAAGGATCAAGGGCAGGAGCCAGCGGCCGGACCCGAACCACGGCGCGATCACGTGGAGGATCCAGTCCGTCAGCGCTCCCCGACCCTGGAACACGAGCCCGATGAGGATCACGGCTCCCAGGACCATCAGGACGACCGCCACGAGCGAGCGCGTGACGTCGGGCGAGAGGCGCGGCATCCGCGCGACCGACGCGCGGCGGGTCGCCCGCGTCCTGGGCCGGGCAGAGGGCGGACGACGGCGTGTCGCCACCTAGACCTCGACGACGACCGGGAAGACCATCGGTCGCCGCTTCGTCTGCTCGTACAGGAACCGCGAGACGCCATCCTTGATCTGGCTCTTGAGGAGCCCGACCTCGCTGATGTGGTCGCCAGGGTTCTCGATCGCCGCCACCACCCGACGCACGGCCTCCGCCATGATGGGGTCCTTCTCGTTGAGGTGGACGAAGCCGCGGGTGATGATCTCGGGCTGCCCCACGACGTTTCCCGTCTGCTTGTCGACGGTCACCACGACCATGAACATGCCGTCGTTGGCGAGCGCCTTGCGATCGCGCAGGACGATCTCCCCGACCTCGCCGACGGACAGCCCGTCGACGTAGACGTAGCCCGCGGTCACCGGCTGGCCCCGGCGCCCGGAGCCGTCGGCCAGAATCTCGATCGGGGTGCCGTTCTCGATGATGTAGACGTTCTCCGGCGCGACGCCGGTCTCGATCGCCAGGCGCCCATGCTGGACCTGCATCCGGAACTCGCCGTGCATCGGGATGAAGTGGCGGGGCTTGGTGAGGCCAAGCATCAGCTTGAGCTCTTCCTGGCTGGCATGCCCCGAGACGTGCGCCCGCTTGATCGTGTGGTAGAAGACGTTCGCACCGGCCTTGAACAGGTTGTCGATCGTGCGGTTGACGTACTCCTCGTTGCCCGGGATGGGGCTCGCCGAGACGATCACCGTGTCGCCTGGCTGGATCTCGACGTAGCGATGGTCCCGGTTGGCCATCCGGGCCAGCCCTGCCATCGGCTCGCCCTGGGCGCCGGTCGTGCAGATCACGAGCTTGCCGGCCGCGACATCGCCGATGCGGTCCTTGGCGACGATCCGGTCCGCGTCGTAGGTCAGGTATCCGAGATCGCTCGCGACCCGGAAGTTCTGCTCCATCGAGCGCCCGATCACGGCGACCTTGCGGTCGAAGCTGGCCGCCGCGTCGAGGACCTGCTGGACCCGGGCGATGTTGCTGGCGAAGGTCGCCACGATGACCCGGCCGTCGAGCGGCTCCATGATCTCGCGGAACGCGTCGCCGACCGTCCGCTCGGACGGCGTGTAGCCCGGGTTCTCCGCCCTGGTCGAATCCGAGAGAAGGCACACGACG
>CAZKXK010000064.1:0-2797 GCA_964556585.1 uncultured Anaerolineaceae bacterium | reverse complement strand
TCGCCGGTATGCACGACGACGCCAACCGGCGTGCGCAGCGCGATCCCCATCGCGTCGGGGATGGAGTGGCCGATCCGGAACGGGATCACCGTGAAGGGCCCGATGGGGATCTCGTCGCCGGGCTCCAGGCCGAGGAGCGGGTTGTTGTGAAGCTTGTGCTCCTTGATCTTGTTGCCGAGCAACCCGCGCGCCAGGATCGACGCGTAGACGGGCACGCCGGGGAACTCCGGGAGCACGTACGGCAGGGCCCCGACGTGATCCTCGTGCGCATGCGTGATGAGGAACGCCCGGACGTTGGCACGGCGTTCCTTCAGGTAGCTGATGTCGGGAATGACGAGATCGATGCCGAACATCTCCTCGTCGGGGAACATCAGGCCGCAGTCGATGACGACGATGTCGTCGCCGTACTCGAACACGTACATGTTCTTGCCGATCTCGCCCACGCCCCCCAGGGGGATGATGCGAAGCGGCGTGTCGTTGGAAACCGGGTTCTGGCTGGTCATGGCCTCACGTGAACAGGGTGAGCTGGTCGGACTCGGGCGAATGGGCCGGCGCGTCGACGAGCGCCGGGCCGCCTTCGGGCGGCTCCGCGGCAGGTGCGGTCGTCGCGCTGCCGTCGCGCGACCGCCGGGCCTCCTCGAGGGCAACGGGGACCCGCGCGACGTCCTCGAAGCTCGCCGTCTCGATCGCCGCCGCCCGGAGCGCGGCCGCGGGGTGGTACAGCGCGAAGACGTGGGCGCGCGCGGCCCCGGTCGCCGGGTCGACGGGGGCGGCGGTTCCGTGCGAGCGGCTGATCGTCGTCCCCGGCCGGAACATGTTCATGGAGTGCCGGCCCAGCGTCACCACGAGGGCCGGGTCGATCGCCTGGAGCTGGCGGTGCAGGAACGGGGCGCACGCGGCAACCTCGTCCGGCTCGGGGTCGCGGTTGTCCGGCGGACGGCACTTGACGATGTTCGTGATGAAGACGTCCTCGCGACGCCAGCCGATGGAGGCGAGCAGGCGGACCAGGAGCTCTCCGGCTCGCCCCACGAACGGCCGGCCCAGGCGGTCCTCGTTCACGCCCGGACCCTCGCCCACGAAGACGACCTCCGTCATGGGGTTCCCCTCGCCGGGAACGGCCCGCGTCCGGCCGGCATGGAGCCGGCAGGCGGTGCAGACCCGAACTTCCTCTGCGATCGCGTCGAGCGCCGCACGGCGTTCGGTCGTGGTCACGCGGGTGTCTCCGCCTCCGCGTGCGGGGCGCGGCGCGACGCCGGCACCACCCAGCCACGCGCGGCGAGGATCTCCGCGAGCTCCACCGCGTTCGTGGCCGCCCCCTTGCGGACGTTATCGGAGACGCACCAGAAGGCCAGGCCGCGGCCGTCCGGGATCGACGGATCCTGGCGGATGCGGCCCACGTAGATCTCGTCGTGCCCGGCCGCGTCCGTGGCCAGCGGGTAGACGTGGGCGGCCGGCTCGTCGCGCACGACGACTCCCGGAACCGTGGCGAACAGGGCGCGGGCAGCTTCGGGACCGATGGCCCCGCGCGTCTCCACGTGGACTGCCTCCGAGTGGCCCACGAAGACGGGCACCCGGACCGCCGTGCACGACACCCGAAGGTCCGGCAGGTGAAGGATCTTGCGGCTCTCCGCGACGACCTTCCACTCCTCCTTCGTGTAGCCGTTCTCCAGGAAGACGTCAATCTCCGGCAGTGCGTTGAACGCGATGGGGTGCGGGTACACCGTGGCCGACTTGGGTGACCCGGCCGCGTGGGCGCGAATCTGCGTCTCCAGCTCCGCGATGGCCTCCGCGCCCGTGCCGGACACGGCCTGGTACGTGTCCACCACCACGCGCTCGAGCCCCGGGCCGTCGCGCAGCGCCATCAGGAGCGGCACGAGCTGCATCGTGCTGCAGTTCGGGTTCGCGATGATGCCCTCGTGGAACGCGAGATCGCCCGGGTTGACCTGGCTGACGACGAGTGGGATGCCGGGCTCCATGCGCCAGGCGCTCGAGTTGTCGATCACCGTGCAGCCGCGGGCGACCGCCTGCGGCGCCAGCTCGCGCGAGACATCCGCTCCGGCCGAGAAGAGCGCGAGGTCCACGCCCTCGAACGCCTCCGGGCTGGCCTCCAGCACGGCCAGCTGGCGGCCCGCCACCGGGACGCTCATGCCGGCAGAGCGACCCGAGGCGAGGAGGCGCAGCTCCCGCATGGGGAAGGAGCGCTCCAGGAGGACCGAGATCATCGTACGGCCGACGACGCCGGTTGCGCCGACGACGGCCACGGTCAGGGGTCGGGCGGTCGTGATGGACATGGCTCCGCTGCTCGTGAAGGGACGTGCGGGCACGGCCGGAGTATACCAGCGTGCCCCCGGTCTCCCGGGGGCACGCGCTGGACGCCTCGGCCGGGCGGGCCCGATGGCGGGCCCGCCGGTTCAGCCCTTCGCGAGGTGGCGCTGCATGGCCGCCTTGCGGGACAGGTTGACCCGGCCCTGGCGGTCCACCTCGGTGACGACCACCATCACCTCGTCGCCCACCGACACCACGTCCTCTACGGACGGCACGTGGTAGTCGGCCAGCTCGCCGATGCGGACGAGGCCCTCCTTGCCCGGCAGGATCTCCACGAATGCACCGAAGGTCATGAGGCGGGTCACGGTCCCCAGGTACAGGGCCCCGATCTCGACCTCGCGGGTGAGGGACTCGATCCAGAGGATCGCCTTGCGGGCGTTCTCGCCGGACACGGCGGCGATCTCCACCGTGCCGTCATCCTCGACGTTGATCTCGGTGCCGGTCTCTTCCTGGATCTTGCGGATCATCGATC
>CAZKXK010000063.1:0-10540 GCA_964556585.1 uncultured Anaerolineaceae bacterium | reverse complement strand
CCCCGGATCTGGCGGGCCGCCCCTGGCCCTGGCGGGCATCGCGCCGGCGGGGGCACCGCCGAGTGCGCTGACCAGCGGCCCGCCGGCGGGCAACAACCCGTCGAGCGGCGGCGGCCAGCCAGGAGCCGGGATGGGCAACGCGTCCACCGACGCCGCGCTCGTCGACTACCTCGTGGCCAACCGGGGGAGCGCGACGTGGATCGTGGCGGCGACCTCCGCGCAGGAGGCCGGGCCGCTCGAGCTCGCCACGGGCCTGCCGGTCATGGCGATGGGTGGCTTCACCGGCTCCGACCCCGCGCCCACGCTCGATCAGCTGAAGGCCTACGTCGCCTCCGGCCAGCTCCGCTACGTGCTGGTCGACAGCGGGAATGGCGGCGGCGGGGGCCCGGTCGCGACGTCCTCCGAGCGGACCGCCTGGGTCACCAGCGCGTGCACGCTGGTCGACTACGGCGGGTCCGGCACCGGCACCCTCTACGACTGCGCAGGTGCGTCGTGACGGAACCTGGACCGCCCGTCCGGCGTCGTGCTGCCACGGCGCCCGTCCCGGCGCCGACCGACGCAATCGACGGAGGTCCCGTGTCTACCAGAATCCACGCCCACCAGGCGGCGGTCCTCGTCGCTGCTTTCGTCGTCTCCGCCTGCAGCGGTTCCCCGATCGCCGCGTCGCAGGTTCCGTCGCTCGCCGCGACGTCTCCCGCGCCCTCGTCGTCCGCGGCGCCGTCACCAGCCCCCTCGGGTACCCCCGCGACCCCGGCGGAGGTGGTCCTCCGCGTGACGACCGAGGGTGGCTTCATCGGTCCCGGTGCGCGCCTGGCCCAGCTACCCGAGGTGGTGGTCTATGCCGACGGGCGCATCCTCACGCCAGCGCCAGCCCCGGCGATCTACCCCGGGCCGCTCGTGCCGGTCGAGTCCGTGCGCGACGTCGGCGCCGCCGGCGTCGCGGCGATTCGCGCGGCCATCACCGCGGCGGGATTGGACGCCGGGGGCGGCACGAGCCCGGGCATCGGCGCCGACGCGGCCGACACGGTCTTCGCCGCTCGGGTTGGCGACCAGACCGTCACGACGCGCTTTCCCGCCCTCGGCGGAGGATCGCGGCCGGGCGCAGGTCAGCCGGGATCGTCGGCCGATCCGCGGCGCGCGGCCGCGGAGACGCTCCTGTCACGGCTCGTCGCCACGACGGAGCCGTGGGGCGGCCAGGTGGCGCCGGTCGTGGCTTACGTCCCAACGGGCTATCGCGTCTTCGTCGCGCCCGGCGCTCCGACCGGATCCGACACCATGACGCCGGGGCAGCCCGTAGCGTGGCCGCTGACGACCCCGTTGGCGTCCTTCGGCAGGTTGGTCCAGCCGGATCGCGGGATCACCGGCCTGCGCGTCGGGGTGGTCACCGAAGCGGATGCTGCGAAGCTCGCCCCGGTGCTGGCTGCCGCGAACCAGCTCACGGCCTTCACGTCGGGCGGCGCGTCATTCACGCTCTACGTCAGCCCGTTGCTCCCCGACGAGCTCGCACCCTGACGGGCCGCGCCCGCGACGCCGCCCCGCGCGCGTGCCCGGGACGTGGCACGCTTCGCCTGTCCGACGGCGCGGGTGCAGCCGAAGCGTGAAGGGGCGCGACCGGGTTGACGATCCTCGGGTACTTCGAGCGGCAGACGCGCTTCCTGCTGGGTGCGGCCATCGTCGCCACGGTCGTTTCCGCGGCCTTCGTGGCCGGCGGCGGGGCCCCGGTGATCACCTTCGGCGCCACTGCGGTCGCGCTCGCCATGCTGGCCTCGCTGGTAGGCGAGGGGACCGAGCAGCTCGGCGCGCGCCAGGGCCCGGCGGTGACGGGGATCCTCCAGTCGGCGCTGGGCAACCTGCCGGAGCTCTTCATCGGGCTCTTCAGCCTGCAGGCCGGGCTGGTGGTCGTGGTCCAGTTCGCGCTGATCGGGTCGATCCTCGCCAACAGCCTGCTGGTGCTGGGCATCGCGTTCATGGTCGGCGGGTTGAAGCACGGGACGCAGCGGTTCGGAGCGCGGCCGATCCGCTCCATCGCCACGCTCCTGCTCCTCGCGGTTGCGTCGCTCGTGATTCCGACGCTCGCGACGGAGCCGGGCGCTCCCGACGTCGGCCATGCGTCCGAGCTGTCGGTCGCCGTCTCGATCGTCCTCCTCGTCGTCTTCGCCGGCTCCCTGGTCTTCTCGATCGGCGGCGACGAACGTCCCGCTCCCGTCACCGCCGCGGAGTCCGTCGTCGAGGCCGAAGGCCCCGGCCACCTGTGGCCCCAGTGGCTCGCGCTGGTGGTGCTGGCCGTCGCGGCGGTGGCTGCCGCCTTCGTCTCGGACTGGTTCGTGGCAGCGCTGCGTCCCGCCATGGCCAGCCTGGGGATGTCCGAGGCGTTCGCAGGCCTGGTCGTGGTCGCGATCGCGGGCAACGCCGTGGAGAACGTGGTCGGCGTCCAGGCTGCCGCGCGCAACCGGGCCGACCTCGCGGTCAGCCTGATCCTCAACTCGTCGCTCCAGGTCGCCATCGCCCTGACGCCGGCGCTCGTGATCCTCTCGATGCTGATGGGCGTCACGCCGCTGACCCTGGTCGTGACGCCGCTGCTGGCCGGCGCCGTGGGCCTGTCGGCGATCCTCACGGCGGTCATCGTGTTCGACGGCGAATCGAACTGGCTGGAGGGACTGGCCCTGATCGGGCTCTACCTGATCATCGCCGCGTCCGTCTGGTGGGGCCCGGGGATCGCGGCATGACCGCCCTGCCGGGTCCCCTGGACGGCCGACGGCCGCTGGCGGTCGGGATCCAGCTCCCCGAGATCGAGTGGGAGGCGCGCTGGCCGGACCTGCGTGGTCTTGCCGTCCGGGCCGAGGAGCTCGGCTTCGACGCGGTCTGGTACGGCGATCACCTCCTCTACCGGCGAGCCGGCGACGACCGCGCCCGCGGACCGTGGGAGGCGTGGACCGTCCTCGCCGGTCTCGCGGCGGTCACATCACGGGTCCAGCTGGGCCCGCTCGTCGCGGCAACCGCGTTCCACAACCCGGCCATGCTGGCCAAGATGGCCGCCACGGTCGACGAGATCAGCGGCGGCCGGCTGGTCGTGGGCCTGGGCGCCGGCTGGAACGAGACCGAGTTCCGGGCCTTCGACTTTCCGTTCGATCATCGGATCAGCCGGTTCGAGGAGGCCTTCACCATCGTCCGGACGCTCCTCCAGGAGGGCGCCATCGACTTCGACGGGACGTACTTCACGGCCCGCGACTGCGAGCTGGCGCCGCGACCGCGGCCAGGTGGCCCGCCGCTGATGGTCGGCTCGTCAGGGGCGCGGATGCTGGCGATCACGATCCCGCATGTCGATGCCTGGAACGCCTGGTTCGACGCGTTCGGCAATCACCCGGCCGGCGTGCCCGCGCTGCGCGACCAGGTCGACGCGGCGTGCCGCGAAGCGGGCCGCGACCCCGCTGCGGTCGCGCGCACGGTTGCCGTCCAGGTCCGCCTTCCCGGGGGACGCGGCCGGCTGATGGGTGAGCACTCCCGGGCACCGATTCGGCCCGTCGAGGGCTCGCCGGAGGAGATCGCGGGTGTCCTGCGCGGGTTCGCGGCCGAGGGGATCGCCCACGTCCAGCTCGTGGTGGATCCAATCACGCTCGCGTCGCTCGATGCGCTGGCGCCCGTCCTGGAGGCGCTGGACCGGGGCTAGCTTCCTGGCCCGGGCCCGCGCCCCGGCCTGGGAGCGGCCGTCGTCGGGCTGACCAGGGCCGCGTTTGGCACGCAATCGGCCATTTCGGGTTGACCCTGCCGCTCGGCCATGCCTAGAGTGGCGCGGGGCAGTGGGGTGGGACCCCGCAGGGTTCCCGGCTGGAGCCGGGAAGGGAGGAGAGGGTCACCGATGCACGCGTCAGCCGTTCATCGTTTCGTCCGCCTGGGGGCCGCCATGAGCCTGGCCGGGGCGCTCCTCCTGCCCACGCTCGCCGTGCCCGCGCGGGCGGCCAGCCCACTGATCCTGCGCGTGGGCACCACCCAGGATCTCGACGCGCTGAACCCGTACCAGACGCTCCTGGTCAGCGGCTACGAGGTGTTCCAGCTGACCTACAACCTGATGGTTGACTTCGGCCCGAACCTGGAGCCGGTCCCCGGCTTCGCCGATTCGTGGGCGCGTGCCGCCGACGGGAAGTCCTGGACGTTCCACATCCGGACCGGCATGAAGTGGTCCGACGGCCAGCCCGCGACATCTGCGGACGCGTGCTTCTCGTGGGGGCTCGCGGTTGCGGCCATCGCCGACGGAGCGAACATCGGGGCCGGGTACCTGGATCCCGGCCTCAAGGATGCCGGTGTCACGAAGGTCGAGTGCCCGGACGCCCAGACCATGATCGCCTACACGACCGATCCGTCGGACCGGATCCTCCAGACCTACCTGCCGATCATCCCCCAGCACATCTGGGGCAAGTACACGTACAAGACGATCGGCGACGCCAAGTTCGTGGGGCCGCTGGTGGGGACGGGTCCCTACACCGCGGCGGAGTGGCAGACGAGCCAGTACGTTCGCTTCGTTCGCAACCCCTACTACTGGGGCCACCAGGGCGCCGAAGACGAGATCGTGATGCAGTTCTACAAGACCGACGACACGATGGTCCAGGCGCTCAAGGCCGGCGAGCTCGACTACGCGCGCGGCCCGAACGCGGACCAGCTCAAGGCGCTCGAGGGCCAGCCGAACATCAAGACGGTGGTCGGCGCCTCGAACGGCTGGACCCAGCTCGCCTTCAACGAGTACGGCGCCACGAAGGGGCAGACCCTCAGCGCTGGCGTCGGGCCATCGACCCAGGCGCTCTGGGATCCGGCCTTCCGTGATGCGCTGGGCTACGCGATCGACAAGCCAACCCTCGTCAACCGTGTCCTCGGCGGCTACGGTGACGTCGGGACGACGATCGTGCCACCCGTCCTCGGCCAGTGGCACGTGGAGCCCGACCACCCACGGACCTTCGACATCGCGCTCGCGGAGCAGAAGCTGGACGCGGCGGGCTACAAGCTCGACGCGAACGGCAACCGCCTGGACAAGCAGGGCAAGCCGATCAGCCTGCGGCTCGACTACCCGGACACCGACCCCACCTACGCGAAGTCGGCCCAGTTCGTGAAGGACTGGTACAGCCAGCTGGGGATCAAGGTCACGGCCCAGCAGTTCGACTCGGCAACCCTGGGGAACATCGTCCTCCCGCCCGAGGCCGGCAGCGACTACAAGGCCAACTACGACATCGAGCTGTGGGGCTGGTCCGGGAACCCGGATCCGAACGCGCTCCTGCAGATCTTCCGGTGCGACGCGATCGGCTCCTCGTCGGACAGCCAGTACTGCAATCCGGCGTTCGACAAGCTGTACGACGAGCAGAATGCCGCGGCCACGGACGCCGCGCGCAAGACGATCCTGGCCCAGATGCAGAACATGATCTACGACCAGGCCGTCTACGACATCCTCTACTACGACTCGAACCTGGCGGCGTACCGGACGGACCATTTCGGCGGCTGGCAGAACCAGCCGCTGGCCAACGGGACGCCGCTCTTCTCGTACGGCACGCTCGACTACACGCTGCTCACGGACGCGACCGCGGTGCCCTCCCCGACGCCGGTGGCGTCGGTCGCGGCCTCCACGGCGCCGGGCGCCACGTCGGCCCCGGTCGCCTCACCGGCGCCCGTGCCGGCGAGCAGCAGCGGCGGCGACAACACCGCCCTCTACGTCGGGATCCTGGTCGTCGTCCTCGTGGTGGCCGGGGGCCTGCTCATGCTGCGGCGCCGGCCGCGGGGGCCGTCCGGGGAAGAGGAATAGCGGCCCAGGGCGCGCCGAGATGACCGGCCCCGTGGAGGGTCGCCGCGCGACCCTCCACGCCCTCGGGAAGGGTCGCGGGCACTCGGTGATGGCGCGCCCGCGGGGGACCGGGGAGATCGGCGCGTGAGCGCGCGGTACCTCGCTCGCCAGTCGGCCCAGGCGATCTTCACGATCCTGATGATCGTGCTCCTCAACTTCATCCTCTTCCGGATGATGCCCGGGTCGCCGGACCGCGTGAACCCGCGCAACCCGAACGTGACCATCGAGCAGCGGCAGGCCGCCCTGGCCCGCTGGGGCCTGAACAAGCCGCTCATCCCCGACCAGCTGGAGGCGTATGTCGGCGCCACGCTCCAGGGCGACCTGGGCTACTCCATGAAGTTCCAGGGCCAGGCCGTCACCCAGGTGATCGGCGACCGATTCGGGCCCACGATCCTGCTGATCGGCCTGGCAGAGCTGATCGCGATCTTCGTGGGCCTGGGCCTGGGGGCCTACACCGGCTGGCGGAGAGGAGGGCTGGCCGACCGGATCGGGAACGGCCTCAGCCTGATCCTCTACTCGATGCCGTACTTCGTCATCGGCATGCCAATGATCATCATCTTCGCGGCCGGCCTGGGCTGGTTCCCCACCTCGGGGATGCTGACGGCCGGGGCGACGTACGCGGGGCCGGTGGACTTCCTGCGCGACCTGGTCGCGCACCTGGCGCTGCCCCTCGCGACGATCAGCCTGGGGCTCATCGGCGGCTACTCCATCCTCATGCGCTCGTCGATCACCGAGACGCGCGCCGAGGACTACATCGCCACGGCCCGGGCGAAGGGCCTTCCCGACGGCAAGATCCTGCGCTCGCACGCGATCCCCAACGCGCTGCTGCCGGCGGTGACGCTGGTCGCCATCAACCTGGGCTACGTCGTGGGCGGCGCGATCACCGCGGAGATCGTGTTCAACTGGCCCGGGCTCGGGACGCTCACCGTGGATGCCCTCAACTCGCGCGACTACCCGGTGCTCCAGGGGATCTTCCTGCTCCTCGGCATCTCGGTCGTGCTCGCCAACTTCATCGCCGACATCGTCTACGGCTACCTGGACCCGCGGGTGCGGCAGTGAGCGCCGTTCCCGTCGCCCCGGTCAACGTGCGCGGAGTCCGCTGGCGCATGCGACTCCGGAACACCCGTGAGTTCCTCGGCCGCTACGCGCAACGGAAGGACGGCGTGGTCGGGGCCGTCATCCTCCTGGTGTTTGCGGTGCTCGCGCTCGCCCCGCAGCTCTTCGTGGGGCCGCTCCAGACCGTCACCACCGCCACCGGCGCCTCCCTGGACCCACCGTCCGCGGCGCACCTTTTCGGCACCGACGAGGTGGGCCGGGACATGCTGAACCTGACCGTCCACGGGGCCCGGATCTCGATGACCATCGGGCTGCTGGCCACCCTGATCACGATCTTCTTCGGGGCCGTGATCGGGATCGTGTCGGGCTACGTCGGCGGGCGGTCAGACCAGGTCCTGATGCGGCTCACGGACTTCTTCCTGGTGCTGCCCACCTTCGTGCTCGCGATCGTGCTGGCCCCGATCATCCTCGACATCGTCGGGACGGACGCGGAGCTCTTCGGGATCCGGGCCACGCTGCTCGTGATCATCGTGGTCATCGGCCTGACCAGCTGGGCCTCGATGGCCCGCATCATCCGCTCGCAGACACTCTCCGTGAAGGAGCGCATGTTCGTCGATCGCGCGCGGGTCATCGGCGGCAGCCGGGCGCACATCATGCGGCGTCACATCCTGCCGAACGTCGTCAACCTGATCGTGGCGAACGCGGTCCTCACGTTCGCCGGCGCCATCTTCACCGAGACGACGCTCTCCTTCATCGGTCTCGGCGACCCCTTCCAGCCGTCGTGGGGACAGCTCCTCAACGCCGCCCAGGAGGCCGGCGCGCCCGGGCTGGGTGCCTGGTGGTACATCGTCCCGCCGGCGGTCTGCGTGGTCGTCGTCATCCTCGCCTTCACCCTGGTCGGCAACGCGCTCGACGACGTCCTGAATCCGAAGTCGGCGACTCGCTGATGGGCGACCAGGCAGCCCCGGTTCGGCCCGCGTCCGCGGTGGAGGCCGCGTCCCCGGTGGAGCCCGCGTCCGCGGTGGGGGCCGTGTCCGCGCGCACGTCACGCGGCCGCCGCCAGTGGCCGCTGCCGAAGCAGGCCGACCCGGATGCCCCGCTCCTGGTCGTCGAGAACCTGCGGACCTACTTCACGCTCTCGTCCGGGATCGTGAAGGCCGTCGACGGGGTGAGCTTCGAGCTGCACGACGGCGAGGCGCTCGGCATCGCCGGCGAATCCGGCTGCGGCAAGACCACCACGGCCCTGTCCCTGCTCCGGCTGCTTCCCCCGAACGCCAGGGTGGTCGAAGGGTCGGTCAAGCTCTTCGGGATCGACCTTGCGCAGAAGAGCGAAAACGCCCTGCGCCGATATCGATGGCGCGAGATCTCGGTGATCTTCCAGGGGGCGATGAACGCCCTGAACCCCGTCCAGCGTGTGGGCGACCAGGTTGCGGAGCCGATCGTGGAGCGCCTCGGCCTGCCGAAGGCGGAGGCGAAGCGGCGGGCGCGGGAGCTGCTGGAGATGGTCGGGATCGCGCGCGACCGGGCGGCCGACTACCCGCACCAGCTCTCGGGTGGGATGCGCCAACGGGCGATGATCGCGATGGCCCTTGCCTGCGACCCCGCCATCGTGATCGGTGACGAGCCGACCACGGCCCTCGACGTCATGGTCCAGGCCCAGATCCTGGAGCTCCTGGAACGCCTCCGCGAGGAGCTCGGGCTCTCGCTCATCCTGATCACGCACGACCTGTCGGTGATCGCCGAGACGTGCGACCGCGTGATGGTGATGTACGCCGGCCGGGTGGCCGAGGAAGGGCCGGTCCGAACCATCTTCTCCGGCCCGCGGCACCCCTACACCCAGATGCTCCTGGCGGCGATCCCGAACCTCGACTCCGACAAGCGCCTGCTCGCGACGATCCCTGGTTCGCCGCCCGACCTGCGGACCCCGCCACCCGGCTGTCGCTTCCATCCGCGCTGCCCGATGGCGATGGAGGTGTGCCGCGAGGTCGTCCCGCCGGAGGTCCGGTACGCGGACGGCGTCCGCGTCGCCTGCCACCTCTACCCGCCCGGCGGCGACGGCGCTCGCCGGCCGATCCCGGTCCTGGAGCTGACGGGCGCTGATGCTGTCTCCCCTCGACCGTCGCCTGCCGGGGAGCAGGATCCCGTGCGGGTGCTCCCGTGAGCGACGATCTCGTCCGCCTCGAGGGTCTCGAGGTCCACTTCCCGATCCGGGGCAGCTTCGCGGACACGATCCTGCGGCGCCGCCACGGGGCGGTGCGGGCGGTCGACGGGATCGACCTGTCGATCCGCCGCGGCGAGGTTCTCGGCCTGGTGGGCGAGTCCGGCTCCGGGAAGACCACGACCGGCCGCGTCATCGTGAAGCTGACGCGTCCTACCGGTGGGCGCCTCCTGCTGGACGGGGAGGACGTGACCGGCGTCTGGGGCGGCGCCGCGCTCCGCGAGTACCGGCGCCGCGTCCAGCTCATCTTCCAGGACCCGTACGAGACGCTCAACCCCAAGCAGACCATCCATGACTTCGTGGCGGAGCCGCTGGAGGTCCAGCGCATCGTGCCCCGGGCCAGCGAGCGTGAGCGGCGCGTCCTGGAGGCGATCGAGGCGTCCGGCCTGCGACCGGCGTCCGACTTCGCCTTCCGCTACCCGCACGAGCTGTCGGGCGGGCAGCGCCAGCGGGTCGTGATCGCCGGCGCGCTCGTGCTCGGTCCGGAGATCGTGGTCGCCGACGAGCCGGTCAGCATGCTCGACGTCTCCATCCGGACCGAGATCCTGAAGCTCCTGCTGGACCTACGGACGGAGCACGGGTTGACCTACCTGTTCATCACCCACGACCTGTCCGTCGCCTGGGTCATCGCGGACCGCATCGCCGTGATGTACCTGGGCCGGATCCTCGAGATCGGGGCCGCCGAGGACGTGATCCGACGGCCGGGCAACCCCTACACGCAGGCCCTGGTGTCCGTCATGCCCAACCCGGAGCCGCCCGAGATCGGCCAGCGGGCGAAGCGCCAGATCCTGGCCGGCGAGACGCCGAGCGCGGCCGCGATCCCGACGGGCTGCCGGTTCCACCCGCGCTGCCCGCTGGCCGACCGGGCCGGGATCCTGGAGCGGTGCCGCACGTCGGAGCCGCCGCTGTTCGACATGGGCAACGGCCACGCGGCCGCCTGCTGGCTTGCCGAAGGCGGGTTGCCGCTGCCGGTCCTCGAGGCCGCACCCACGGGCTGACGTGCCGCACCGCGTGCGCAGCCGACCGACCCAGCGTGCACCCGGTAAGCGCTACGACCGGCGGCGCTGGGCCGAACGGTCATCCTGCGGCACCCCGCGCACGAACCGGCGAATGAGGTTCGGTCTCGTGCACCCGGTGCACAGTCGAGCCGTGCCGCGGGCCGTCGTCGGTCGCACGGCTCACCCGGTGCACGCCGTCTGGACCACGCGCCCCGCCCGTCCGCCCCGCCCGTCCGCCGCGCTCGCACGCGCCTTGATCCCTAGCGCGTACCCCAGGAGTAGACCTGCTTGACCATCCTGAGGTAGACGAACGTCTCCGTCTCGCGCACGCCTGCCACCTGGCGAAGCTTCTGGGTCAGGAACCCGAGGAGCGCCTCGTTGTCCTCGCACACGACTTCGACGAGCAGGTCGTAGGCGCCGGCCGTCACGACCAGGTAGTCGACCTCG
>CAZKXK010000062.1:0-10598 GCA_964556585.1 uncultured Anaerolineaceae bacterium | reverse complement strand
AGACCACGATCAGGATGCTGGTGCCTCCCAGGGAGAGGCCGGACAGGCTCGGGATGAACGCCTGGAACACGAACGGCGCGACCGCCACGATGCCCAGGAACAGCGCCCCGGCGACCGTGATCCGGTTGACGACGCGGGCCAAATAGTCCTGGGTCGGCCGCCCCGGACGGATGCCGGGAATGAAGCCGCCGTTCTTGCGCAGCTGCTCGGCTGTCTCGTCCGGCTTGAACGTGAAGGCCGTGTAGAAGTACGTGAAGCCGACGGTCAGCAGGAAGTAGAGCGACCCGTAGACCAGCAGGTTGGATGGCCCGAACGTGTTCACGAAGAACGTCGCGATGTCCGCCACGACCGTCACCTGGCTCTGGGCGAAGTAGCCCGCGATCTGACTGGGGAAGAGCAGGATGCTCACCGCGAAGATGATCGGAATGACGCCCGCCTGGTTGACCCGGAGCGGCAGGAACGTGGTGCCTCCCTGGTACATCCGCCGGCCCCGGACGCGGCTCGCATACTGGATGGGGATGCGCCGCTGGCCCTCGGTGATGAACACGATCGCGCCGACCGCGAACACCGCGAAGACGCCGAAGATGGCGAGGGCGGCGAAGTTGGGCGAATCGAGGAACGTCCCGAGCGCCTGTGGCACCCGACCGACGATGCCGGCGAAGATGATGAAGCTGATGCCGTTGCCGATCCCCTTCTCGGTGATCAGCTCGCCGATCCACATCAGCAGGATCGATCCGGCGGTGAGGCTGATGATCTGGGTCAGCGTCCCGAAGGAGGCGAGGTCGAACGTCGTGTTGAGCACGCCGGCCTGGTTGAGGACCGCCAGGAAGCCGTAGCTCTGGAGGATCGCCAGCGGCACGGTGAGATAGCGCGTGTACTGGTTGATCTTGTTGCGCCCGTACTCACCCTCGCGCTGAAGCGCCGTGAGGGCGGGCACGACGCCCGTCATCAACTGCATGATGATCGACGCGTTGATGTACGGGTTGACGCCCAGGCCCACCACGGAGAAGCGCGACAGACCGCCGCCGGAGAACAGGTCCAGCAGGCCGAAGAGCGCGTTGCCATTGAAGAACGCGGCGAGCTTCGTCGGGTCCGCGCCGGGAACCGGGACGTGGGCCAGCGCCCGGAACACGATGAGCGTGCCGAGGACGAACAGGATGCGCCGCCGGATGTCCGGCGCGCGGAAGGCGTTGAGGATGGAGTCGAACACGGCGCTGCCGCGTCAGTCCGCGCCGGCCGCGGGCTCGACGCCGATCGCGGCGAGCAGGGAGGTCGGAACCTCGATCACCGAGACGGTGCCGCCGGCAGCCGCGATCTTCTCGCGGGCGCTCTTGGTGAACGCGTCGGCGACCACGAACATCGGGCGGCTCACGTCGCCCCCGCCGAGGATCTTGAGCGGCTTGTCGAGGGTGCGGACCAGTCCGGCCATGCGCAGGAGCTCCTGGTTCACCGTGATCGGGGCCGGCGTGGCCTGCTTCGGCGCGCCCGGCAGGTCACCCTCGGGAAGACGCCCGATCTCGATCGCGGCGCTGATGGCGCCCACGTTGACGACCTCGTACTCGATCCGGTTGAAGTTGCGGAAGCCATGGAGCTTCGGGATCCGGATGTGGATCGGCGTCTGGCCGCCTTCGAACCAGGCCGGGATGGAGCTGCCGGCCCGGGACTTCTGACCCTTGGTGCCCCGGCCGGCGGTCTTGCCCTTGCCGGCCGCGATGCCCCGCCCCACGCGAGTCTTCGCCGTGTGCGCGCCTTCGGCCGGCCGCAGATCGTGCAGCTTCATCGGGACTCCTCCGCCGCGATCTCGGGGAGCTGCTCCACCTCGACGAGGAAGCGGACGGCGCGGACCATCCCGCGCGTCGCCTCGTTGTCCGGCACGACGACCGTGTCGCCGATCCGGTGAAGCCCGAGCGCCTTGATCGTCGCGCGATTGCGGGCGATGTGGCTGATCGTGCTCTTGACCTGGGTCACCCTGAGCCTAGCGGCCATCTGCGACCTCCGCGGCTGGCTGGCCGGCGACGAAGAGCCGCACGGGCACGCCCCGGCGCGCGGAGATCTCCTCCGCGGACGAAAGGTCGCGAAGCGCCTCGATCGTGGCGCGCACGACGTTGACCGGGTTCGTGGATCCGTGGACCTTCGTGAGGATGTCCCGGATGCCGGCGGCCTCCACCACCGAGCGGACGGAGCCGCCGGCGATGACGCCCGTCCCCTGGGACGCGGGCTTGAGCAGGACCCTGGCCGCCGCATACTCGGCCCGCACCTCGTGCGGGATCGTGGTTCCCACGGTCGGGATCCGGATGAGGTTCTTCTTCGCGTCCTCGACGCCCTTGCGGATCGCCTCGGGCACCTCGCCGGCCTTGCCGAGCCCGGCACCCACGTGACCCTGGCCATCGCCGACGATGACGACCGCCGAGAAGCTGAAGCGTCGGCCGCCCTTGACGACCTTGGCGACGCGGTTGATCTGGACGACACGCTCCTCGAGCGTGAGCTTGGCTGGATCGATCCTGGCCACTGGCGGTCCTCTCCTCCTAGAAGTCGAGACCGGCTTCCCGCGCGGCGTCGGCGAGCGTCTTGACCCGGCCGTGGTAGCGATACCCGGCCCGGTCGAAGACGACCTGCGCGACGCCGGCGGTGCGGGCCCGCTCGGCGACCAGGCGTCCGACCACTTTCGCTTCGTCGACCTTCGTCTGCTTCCCGCCCTTGAGCTCCGGCTCGAGGGAGGACGCGGCGGCGAGGGTGCGACCGGCGCTGTCGTCGATCACCTGTGCATAGATGTGGTTGAGGCTGCGGTAGACCGCAAGGCGCGGCCGCGCGGACGTCCCCTCCAGTCGGAGGCGAATCCGCTCGTGCCGTTTCTGCCGGGCGGCGCCGCGCGTGGCGGCCTTCGTCATCGTGGTCGTCCTTCCGTTACTTCTTTCCGCCGATCTTGCCGGCCTTGCCGGCCTTGCGGCGGATCACCTCGCCGGCGTACCGGACGCCCTTGCCCTTGTATGGCTCGGGCTTCCGGGTTGCCCGGACGCGGGCGGCAACCTGGCCGACGAGCTCCTTGTCGATCCCGAGGACGGCCAGCTTGAGCGGGGTCTCCACCTCGAAGCTGATGCCGTCCGGGGGCACGATCTCGACGGGATGGCTGTACCCGAGGTTGAGCTGCAGCTTGTCCCCGATCTTCTGGGCGCGGTAGCCGACACCCGTGATCTCGAGGCCCTTTCGGTAGCCGTTGGTCACGCCCTCCACCATGTTGGCGACGAGCGTCCGGGTCAGGCCATGGAGCTGCTTGTGCTGCTTGAGGTCCGACGGGCGGGTCACCAGGAGGCTGCCCTCGCTGGTCTCCACGGTCATCGCGGCCGGAAGGGAGCGGGTCAGGGTCCCCCTGGGGCCCTTGACCGTGATGACCGGGCCATCGAGAGAAACCTCGACTCCCGCGGGCACCAGGATCGGCTGACGGCCGATACGCGACATCGCCGTCCCCCCTACCAGACGTACGCGAGGACTTCGCCGCCGAGCTGGGCCTTGCGAGCCTGCGCGCCGGTCATGATGCCCTGGCTGGTGCTGACGATGACGATGCCCAGGCCGCCCAGGACCCGGGGGATGTCGGTCTTCCGCGCATAGACCCGGAGGCCGGGCTTGCTGATGCGCTTGAGCCCGGAGACCACCGATGCCTTGCCATCGACGTACTTGAGGTGAAGCGTGATGACGGGATGCACCCCGTCACGACCCTCGCTGAAGGAGGCGATGAAGCCCTCGTCAACGAGGATGCGGGCGATCTCCCGCTTCACCCGGGATGCCGGGACCACCACCTCGAGGTGGTGCGCCCGCGACGCGTTGCGGATCCGCGTGAGCATGTCCGCGATCGGATCGGAGACGTTCATCGTCGCCTCACCAGCTCGACTTCGTCACGCCCGGGATCTCGCCCGCGAGGGCTCGCTCCCGGAAGCAGATTCGGCAGAGCGCAAACCGGCGCATGTACGCGCGGGGCCGGCCACACAGCGTGCACCGGTGGTACGCCTGCACCTTGTGCCTGGGCGTTCGCTTTGCCTTGGCGATGAGCGATTTCTTGGCCATGGTCCTCCTCCCCGCGCTAGCCGGCGAAGGGCATGCCGAGGAGCTCCAGAAGTTTCCGGGACTCCTCGTCGGTCTTCGCCGTCGTCACGATGCTGATCTCCAGCCCGCGGAGACGGTCGACCTTGTCGTAATCGATCTCGGGGAACGCGAGCTGCTCGCGCATCCCGAGGCTGTAGTTGCCGCGCCCGTCGAACGACTTGGCCGGGATTCCCCGGAAGTCGCGGATCCGCGGGAGCGCCAGGACGGTGAGGCGCTCCAGGAAGTCCCACATCCGCTCGCCGCGGAGGGTCACCTTGGCGCCGATCGTGTTGCCCGTCCGGAGACGGAACTGGGCGATGGAACGCTTGGCTTTCGTGACGATCGGCTTCTGGCCCGTGATGAGAGCCAGGTCCCCGACCGCGGCGTCGAGCGCCTTGGCGTTGGTGAGCGCCTCGCCGAGGCCGATGTTCACGACGATCTTGTCGAGCCGGGGAACCTGCATCCGGTTCCGGTAGGCGAACTGCTTGGTGAGCGCCGGGACGACCTCGGTCGCGTAGCGCCCCTTGAGGTTGCTGCTCACGCGCCCTTCACCTCCACCGGCTGGCCACAGCGACCGCAGGCGCGGACGCTGGCACCGCTCTCCAGCAGGAGGTGCCGGATCCGCGTCGGCTGGTCGCAGCGGGGACACACCAGCATGACCTTCCCGACGGCGATCGGGAGAGGCTTCTCCACGATGCCGCCCTGCTGCATCTGGGGCGTGCGGTCGTTCTGGTTCATGCGCGGGCGCGGCTTCGTGTGCCGCTTCGCGATGTTGAGTCCCTGGACCACCACGCGATACGGCGTGCCCGGCGTCAGCGGCCGGTCGACGCGCTCCACGGTCCCCCGCTTCCCGGCGTCCTTGCCGCCGAGCAGGAGGATCGTGTCACCCTTACGGATCTCCGGGACCTTGGTCACCCGGGGTGCGACGGCGCGGGCCATCTCAGAGCACCTCCGGGGCGAGGGAGACGATCTTCATGTAGTTCCGGTCGCGCAGCTCGCGCGCCACGGGCCCGAAGATCCGTGTCCCGCGCGGGTTGCCCTGGTTGTTGATGAGGACGGCGGCGTTCTCGTCGAACCGGATGTAGCTGCCATCCGGCCGGCCGTATTCCTTCGCGGTCCGGACCACCACGGCACGCACCACGTCGCCCTTCTTGACGGCGGCATTCGGGATCGCCTGCTTGACGCTGGCGACGATGACGTCGCCGACCTCCGCCGTGGTCGCGCGCGAGCGGCCCATGATCCGGATGCACTGGATCACGCGCGCGCCCGTGTTGTCCGCCACGCGGAGCCGGGTCTGCTGCTGGATCACGCCTCGGCTCCCTCCCCGGTCCCGGCGTGCGCCTTGCCCGGATGCGCCGCGGCGTGGATCGCCTCGGTCGTGGCCGATTCCTCGACCACGAGCTCGGAGGGCTGGTCCTCGCCCGCGCGGGAGAGGACTTCGACCAGCTGCCAGCGCTTGGTGCGCGACAGCGGCCGCGACTCCTCGATGCGGACGGTGTCACCGACGCGCGCCGCGTTGAGCTCGTCGTGCGCCGCGAACTTGCTGGAGGCCCGGATCACCCGCTTGTACAGCGGATGGCGCGTCAGGCGCTCGACGGAGACGACGATCGTCTTGTCCATCTTGTCGCTGACGACGCGCCCGACCTTCGTCTTCCGATTGCCCTGCACGTGTGTTGCTCCTGCCATGCCGGACCCCCTACGCGCTCTTGTCCGCGAGCTCGCGCTCGTGGCGGACGGTGAGGATCCGGGCGATGGTCCGGCGGGTGCCGGAGATCGCCGTGTAGTCCTTCAGCTGGCGCGTGGCGAGCTCGAAGCGGGCCTGCCACAGGTCGCGCTTGGCGTCCGTGAGCGCCTGGTCCAGCTCCGCGTCCGTCAGGGCGCGCACCTTGTCGATGTCGATCACGCGCTCTCCTCCTCCTTCACGATGAAGCGCGTGGCGACCGGGAGCTTGTGGCTCGCGAGGCGCATCGCCTCGACGGCCTGCTCGCGATCGACTCCGGCCATCTCGAAGAGGATCCGGCCGGGCCGCACGACGGCAACCCAGTGGTCGGGGGCGCCCTTGCCGGAGCCCATGCGGGTCTCGGCCGGCTTCTTCGTGGCCGGCTTGTCCGGGAAGATCCGGATCCAGATCTTGCCGCCGCGCTTGACCGAGCGGGTCATGGCGCGCCGGGCAGCCTCGATCTGGCGGCTGGTGATCCAGGCGGGCTCCAAGGTGATGAGGCCGAACTCCCCGAAGGAGACGACCGTGCCGCCCTTGGACATCCCGGCCATCCGGCCGCGCATGACCTTGCGATGTTTGACGCGACGGGGCATCAGCATGGCGTCACGCCCCCTGGGCCACGGCGGGCGCGGCAGCCTGGACGGCGACCGGCCGCGTGACCCGCTGGTCGGGAACGTCGCCCCGGTAGATCCAGACCTTGACGCCGATCGTGCCGTAGGTCGTCCGCGACAGCACGTAGCCGTAGCTGATGTCCGCGCGGAGCGTGCCGAGCGGGATGCGGCCTTCGCGGTCCCACTCGCGGCGCGCCATCTCCGAGCCGCCCAGGCGGCCGGCGACGGCGATCTTGACGCCCTTCGCGCCCGCCTTCATGGTGCGCTGGATGGCCTGCTTCATCGCCTTCCGGAAGGCGATCCGGCGGCTCAGCTGCTGGGCGACGTTGGCGGCCACGAGGTAGGCGTCGAGCTCCGGCTGGCGGATCTCCTTGATCTCCAGCTTGACCTTGCGGGGCTTAGTGAGGTCGCCGATCTGCTTGCGCAGGATCTCGACGTTCGCGCCGCCCTTGCCGATGACGATGCCCGGCTTGGCGGTGTGGATGGTGACCGTCACGTAGTTGATCCCGCGCTCGATCTCGACCCCGCCGACGCTCGCGTTGGCCAGGCGCCGCTCGATGAGCGTGCGCATCGCCAGGTCTTCCTGGAGCAGCGTGGCGTACTCCTTGTCGGCGTACCACTTCGCCGACCAGGTGCGGCTGACCCCCAGGCGGAAGCCATACGGGTGGACCTTGTGTCCCATGTCAGGCCTCCCGCGCTTCGAGGACGATGGTGATGTGGGTCATCGGCTTGTGGATGGCGAAGGCGCGACCCTGGGCACGCGGCTTCCAGCGCTTGAGGGTGGGACCCTCGTTCGCATGGGCCTCGACGATCACGAGGTCCTCGGCCGCGAGGTTGTGGTTGTTCTCGGCGTTCGCGGTCGCGCTCGCGAGGACGCGCGCGACGTCGCGGGCGGCCCCCTGCGGCATGAAGCGCAGGATCGCGCTGGCGTCCTCGACCCGGCGGCCACGGATGGCCGACGTGACGAGGTTCGCCTTGCGGGTGGACCCGCGGAGGTACTTGGCGGTGGCAGAAACGCGCACGATCTGATCCCCTACCGCACGGCCGTGGAACGGTCGGTCTTCTTGTCATGCCCGCGGAACGTGCGGGTCGGGGCGAACTCGCCCAACCGGTGACCGACCATGTTCTCGGTGACATAGACGGGCACGTGCTTGCGGCCGTTGTAGACCGCGATCGTGTGCCCGATGAAGTCCGGGAAGACGACCGAGGCACGCGACCACGTGCGCACGATCTTCCGCTCGTTCTTCTTGTTCATCTCCTGGACGCGGCCGAGGAGCCGCGCCTCGACGAACGGCCCTTTCTTGACCGAACGCGACATGCTTCGTCTCCTCCTACGACTTGCGGTGCCGCGACCGGACGATCAGGCGATCCGCCTTCGTCCCGCGCCGCGTCCGGTACCCCATCGCCGGCTTCCCCCACGGCGTCTTGGGGGGCATGCCCGTCGGGGACTTGCCCTCGCCGCCGCCGTGCGGATGGTCTCGTGGGGTCATCGCGACGCCCCGGGTCTCCGGTCGAAGGCCCATGTGGCGGGCCCGTCCGGCCTTCCCGAGGCTCTGGTTCTCGTGGTCCAGGTTGGAAACCTGCCCGATCGTCGCCACGCAGCGCAGCGGCACGCGACGCATCTCGCCGGACGGCAGCCGCACGGTGGCGTAGTCGCCTTCCTTGGCCAGGAGCTGGGCCGCGCCGCCCGCCGACCGAACGATCTGGCCGCCCTTGCCCGGGATGAGCTCGATGTTGTGGATCGTGGTGCCCAGCGGGATGCTCGACAGCGGCAGGGCGTTCCCGACCCGGGCCTCGGCTTCGGGACCGGCGATCACGACGTCCCCCACCTTCAGGCCGTGGGGAAGGAGCATGTAGCGCTTCTCGCCGTCACGGTAGTGAAGGAGGCCGATCCGAGCCGAGCGGTTCGGGTCGTACTCGACCGTCGCGACCTTGGCCGGCACCCCGATCTTGTCGCGCCGGAAGTCGATGATGCGGTAGTGCTGCTTCTCGCCGCCACCGCGGTGGCGAACGGTCAGGCGGCCCTGGTTGTTGCGGCCCGAGCCGCGCTTCTTCGGCTCCAGGAGCGGCTTGTAGGGTTCCTTGGTGGTGATCTCCTCGAACGTCGAGCGGGTCATGAACCGCCGGCCGGCCGAGGTGGGCTTGTAGCTTCGGAGCGGCATGGCTACACCCCCTCGAAGAATTCGATCTTCTGGCCCGCGGCGAGCGTCACGATCGCCTTGCGCCAGGGCGTGGTCCAGCCCGTGATCCGGCCGCGCTTGGTGCCGCGGCGCTTCTCCTTGGCCTTCGTCGTGAGGACGTTCACGGCCGTGACCTGGACCTTGAAGAGCTCCTCGACGGCTGCCTTGACCTGGATCTTCGACGCGTCGCCGTGAACCTCGAACGTGTACTTGCCGTGACCGGACACGTCCATCGACTTCTCGCTGATGATCGGCCGGATGATCACCTCGTGGGCGGTGAGCGTCATGCGTACACCTCCTCGAGGCGGGCGAGGGCGGGCTGCTCGATCACGATCGTGTCCGCGTTGAGCAGGTCCACGACGTTGAGCGAGTCGGCCAGCAGGACCACCACGCGGGCGAGGTTCCGGGCCGAGAGGTCCAGGCGCTCGTCGCGGGCCGGCGAGACGATCAGGACCCGGCCGGCCACCTTGAGGTTGTCCAGGACACCCAGGAGGTCCTTGGTCCGGATCGCGTCCAGCCCGAAGGCATCGAGGACCCGGATCGCGTCGCCACCGAGCTTGGCGGTCAGCGCGCCGCGGAGCGCGAGGCGCTTCATCTTGCGGGGCAGGCGCTGGGCATACGAGCGCGGATGGGGCCCGAAGACCACACCGCCGCCGGTGAAGTGCGGCGCGCGCCGGGAGCCTTGGCGGGCCCGGCCGGTACCCTTCTGGCGATACGGCTTCTTGCCGCCGCCGGCGACCTCACCGCGCGTCTTCGTGTCGCTGGTGCCAAGCCGACGACCGGCCAGCTGCGCGGTCACGACCTGGTGCATGACGGCCGCGTTGACCGGCGCGGCGAAGAGCTCGTCGGAGAGCTCCACCGTCCCGATCGCCTCGCCCGTCCGGGCATAGAGCGTCGTCTGCGGCATGGTCAGGCCTTCTTCACGAGGACAAGCGCGTTCGGTGCCCCCGGCACGGACCCCTTCACGAGGAGGAGGTTCCGGTCGGAGTCCACGCGCACGACTTGGAGCTTCTTGACGGTGACGCGCTCGTCACCCATGTGGCCCGCCATGCGCATGCCCCGGTAGACCCGGCCGGGCGTGGTGCCCGGGCCGATGGAGCCCGGTGCGCGATGATGGTCCGAACCGTGGGTCTTCGGGCCACGGTGGAAGTTGTTCCGCTTGATGTTGCCCGCGAACCCCTTGCCCTTGGACGTCCCCGTCACGTGGATGAGGTCACCGGCCGCGAAGAGGTTGACGTCGAGCGTCTGCCCGATGGCGTACGCCGAGACGTCCTCGAGCCGGAACTCGCGGATCACCGCGACCTTCGGGAGCTCCTTGAGCTGGCCGGCCTCGGGCTTGGTCAGCTTCTTCGACGGCTCGATGCCGAGCTGGACCGCGGTGTAGCCGTCGCGTTCCGGCGTCCGGAGACGCGTCACGGTGTTCGGGCCCACGGCCACGACGCTCACCGGGATCATGGTGCCGTCGGCCTGGAAGACCTGGGTCATGCCGACTTTTCTGCCGATTAGTCCGATGCTCATGGCCGTGTCCCCTGGGCGCGCTCAGCCACGCCCACGGCAAGGCGGAGCCGAGCACCGGAGCGAGCGCACCCGAGCGTGCGTGAGCGAGGGGCCGCAGGCGACAACGACGCCATGGGCCGGATCAGCGCGTCCTTCATCACATCTTGATCTCGATGTCGACTCCCGCCGCGAGCGAGAGGCGCATCAGGGCGTCGACCGTCTTGGCCGACGGGTCGAGGATGTCGACGAGGCGCTTGTGGGTGCGGATCTCGAACTGCTCCCGGCTGTCCTTGTCGATGAACGGCGAACGGAGGACCGTGAACTTCTCGATCCGCGTGGGCAGCGGGACCGGGCCGACCACGTCGGCGCCGGTCCGCTGGGCGGTCTCGACGATCTGGGCGGCCGACTGGTCCAGCAGGCGGTGGTCGTACGCCTTGAGGCGGATCCGGATCCGCTGCTTTGCCATCGGGCTACTCGACGATGCTCACGATCGCGCCGGCGCCGACGGTTCGG
>CAZKXK010000061.1:0-10615 GCA_964556585.1 uncultured Anaerolineaceae bacterium | reverse complement strand
GAGATGGGCATGCAGGCGGTGGCGGTCTACTCCGATGCCGATGCCGCGGCGGCACACGTCCGTGTCGCGGATGCGGCGGTGCGTCTCGGGCCGGCGGCCGCGGCGGAGAGCTACCTGCGGATCGACGCCGTCGTCTCGGCCGCCCTCGAGTCCGGTGCGCAGGCCGTCCATCCCGGATACGGCTTCCTGTCCGAGCGAGCCGCGTTCGCCAGGGCAGTGGAGGATGCCGGGCTCGCGTTCGTGGGCCCGTCGTCAGCCACGATCGCGGCGCTGGGTGACAAGCTGGCCGCCCGGCGCCTGGCCCGCAGCGTCGGCGTCCCGCACGTCCCTGGGACGCTGGAGCCGGCACCCGTCGACCGCCCGGACCAGCTGGCGGCCGTGCTCGCCGCGGGTTCGTCCGTCGGCTTCCCGCTCCTGGTCAAGGCCGCGGCGGGTGGCGGCGGCCGCGGGATGCGCCGGGTGGTGGCCGCGGACGAGCTTCCCGCGGCGCTCGTGGCGGGCTCGCGGGAGGCCGCGGCCACCTTCGGCGACGGCGCCGTCTACCTGGAGCGCGAGATCATCCCGGCGCGCCACATCGAGGTCCAGCTTCTCGGCGACGCGACCGGGCAGGTCGTCGCGTTGGGCGAGCGGGACTGCTCCACCCAGCGGCGTCACCAGAAGCTGATCGAGGAGGCACCCGCACCGGGCCTGGGCGAGACGGCACGCCGCCGGCTCCACGAGATGGCCATTCGGCTGGGAACCGCGGCCGGCCTGGGCAACGCCGCGACGGTCGAGTTCCTCCACGACCAGGACGGACGCTTCTGGTTCCTCGAGGTCAACGCGCGGCTCCAGGTGGAGCATCCCGTGACGGAGCTCGTGGCCGGCCTTGACATCGTCCAGGAGCAGTTTCGCCTGGCGGGCGGAGCTCCGCTGTCGGCCCGCGCCATCGCGGCGGCCGGTCGCGCGGCTCGGCCCGCGAGCCACGCCATGGAGCTGCGCATCTCCGCCGAGGATCCGGCCCGGGTCTTCGCGCCGGCGCCCGGGCGGATCAGCCGGTGGGTGATGCCGTCCGGACCCGGCGTGCGGATCGACACGGCCCTCGAGGTGGGGGACCGGGTCCCCCCGGAGTACGACCCCCTGATCTGCAAGCTCATCGTCCACGCGGCGGATCGCGCGGAGGCGCTGGGACGTCTGCGCCGGGCGCTCGACGAGATCGAGATCGGTGGTGTCCAGACCACGTTGCCGTTCCATCGGGCGATGCTGGCCGAACCCGGTTTCGCGGGGGCGACCGAGCTCTCGACGACCTGGGTCGACTCGCACTGGGATGGAGCAGCGTCCCGTGCGTCGGCCGTGCGTGCCGCCCTCCTGGCCGCCGGCCTGGCCGAGCTCGGGGCAACGGCGCCGGACGCGCCGACCGCCATCCCCGATCCCGCGGTGCCGGGGGGATCCCGGCGCCCGGCGACGGCCGCCGGCGGCGCCGGCGACGTCTCGGCGTGGCGAGCCGCCGGCCGGGCGGGGGCGACGGACCGGTGGCCCACGTGAGCCCGGGTCGCCGCCGGGTGGCGCCAACCATGATCGCCGGGCCGTCCGGCGAGACCGTCGCCCCGGCGCGTCCTGACGACCCGCGCGCGCTCCGTATCGGGGTTGCGCCTGCCTCGAGGCTGGACGGGGACCCGTCGCTCTCCCTCGCGCCGGCGCCTGATCCGGCGACCCGGCTGCCCCAGGACGGGGTGGCCAGGCCCGGCCTGCCGCTCGTCGACGGCGCGCCCGCGAGTGTCCGGCTCGAGCGGTTCGGCGAGGTCCGCGCGCGCCTTGTCGAGACGGTGGGCGACGGCTCGACGGAACCGGCCACGCGGACCGATCTCCTGCTCGGTCCGGTACGCATCGACCGCGCCCACGGGACGCGCGTCCGCGAGGTCGTCGTGGATGGGTGGCGAATCGAGGTCGAGCTCGAGCTCGAGCGGCGTGCCGTCCTGCGCGAGCGGGCGCGCCGGGGTGCCGGGGCCGTCGTGCTCGGCGGGCCCGTCGAGGTCCGCGCGATCATCCCCGGCCGCATCGTGGCGATCTCCGTGGCGGCCGGCGATTCCGTCGAGGCCGGCCAGCAGATCCTCGTCGTGGAGGCGATGAAGATGCAGAACGAGCTGCGGGCGCCGCGCGAGGGCGCTGTCGAGCACATCGGGGTTGCCGTGGGCGATACGATCGAGGTCGGCGACCTTCTCGTCGTGATCCACTGAGCGGAGCACCCATGCCGACCGACCCCGCCGCGAGCCCTGCGCCCATGCCGGATCCCGGCCGCGATCGGTGGCGCGCCAGCACCCGGGCGCAGGCGATCGCTTCGACCCCGGAGCGCCGGGCCCGGTTCGAGACCTCGTCCGGGGTCGAGATCGCCGATCTCTACACGCCGGCGGACGTCGCCGGCCTCGACGAGGAGCGTGACCTGGGCAGGCCCGGCGAGTATCCGTTCACGCGGGGCGTCCAGCCCACCATGTACCGCGGCCGCCTCTGGACCATGCGCCAGTACGCGGGCTTCGCCACCGCGGCGGAGACCAACGAGCGGTTCCGCTACCTGCTCGCCCAGGGTCAGACCGGCCTGTCGGTCGCCTTCGACCTTCCCACCCAGATGGGCTACGACAGCGACGCGCCGGCTGCCGAGGGCGAGGTGGGGCGGGTCGGCGTCCCGGTCAGCTCGCTGGCGGACATGGAGGCGCTGTTCGCCGGGATCCCGCTCGGCGAGGTGAGCACCTCGATGACGATCAACGCCACGGCGGCGATCCTGCTCGCGCTCTACGTGGCCGCCGCGGCGAAGCAGGGGGTGCCCCGGGACCGCGTCGCCGGCACCACTCAGAACGACATCCTGAAGGAGTACATCGCACGCGGGACGTACATCTTCCCGCCGCGGCCGTCGATGCGCCTGGTCACGGACGTGTTCGAGTTCTGCGCCCGTGAGCTCCCGCGCTGGAACACCATCAGCATCTCCGGCTACCACATGCGCGAGGCCGGCGCCACGGCGGCCCAGGAGCTCGCCTTCACGATGGCGGACGCGATCGCCTACGTGGAGGCGGCCGTCGCGCGCGGGTTGGACGTCGACGCGTTCGCGGGTCGCCTGAGCTTCTTCTTCGCCGCCTGGAGCGAGCTCTTCGAGGAGGTTGCCAAGTTCCGTGCCGCGCGCCGGATCTGGGCTCGCCTCATCCGGGAGCGGTTCGGGGCGCGCGATCCGCGAAGCATGATGTGCCGCTTTCACGTCCAGACGGCAGGCAGCTCGCTCACGGCGCAGTCGATCGACAACAACGTGGTCCGCACCACCGTCCAGGCGCTCGCGGCGATCCTCGGCGGCGCGCAGAGCCTGCACACGAACTCACGCGACGAGGCGCTGGCGCTGCCGACGGCCGAGGCCGCGCGCCTGGCCCTGCGGACCCAGCAGATCCTCGCCCACGAGGCCGGCGTCACCGAGACCCCCGACCCGCTGGCCGGCAGCTACTACGTGGAGACCTTGACGAACCAGCTGGAGGCTGCCGCCGGCGAGCTCCTCGACGAGATCGAGGGGCTGGGCGGAACGCTCGCCGCGATCGAAGGGGGCTTCCAACAGCGCCAGATCCAGGAGTCGTCGTATCGCGTCCAGCGGGCGATCGAGGATGGGAGCCAGGTCGTGGTCGGGGTGAATCGCTTCCGCGACGAGGGCCACCGGACGCCACCGCTCCAGCGCATCGACCCAGATGGCGAACGGCGCCAGGTGGAGAGCCTGCGACGCGTCCGCGCGGAACGGGACCCGGTCTCCTGGGAGGCCGCGCTCCGGAGGGTCGGAGAGTGCGCCCGGGGCGACGAGAACCTGATGCCGGCCCTGATCGAGGCGGTGGGCGCCTACGCGACGGTCGGGGAGATCTCGGACCGGCTCCGCGCCGCATGGGGCGAGCACCGCGAGCTCGTGACGGTGTGAGCTCGGGCGGCGACGAACACCAGGCGCCGTGGCTCGCGGGCACCGGCTCCGCGCCGCGGCCGCAGCTCGGGAGGCATCCCATGTCCATGCCGTCCGGCGGCCTGCCGCCGACCATCCATCACGTGGGGCGCGTGCACCACGTGGCCGTCGTCGTCCGCGAGATGGACGCGGCACTCGGCTTCTACCGGGACATCCTCGGCCTTGCGCCGGGTCCCGTGGTTCCGATCCCGGGGGACGGTGTGCGCATCGCGTTCCTGCCCGTCGGCGAGACGAGGATCGAGCTGGTGCAGCCGACCGACGCCACGACCGGCGTCGCCCGCTTCCTCGCCACCCGCGGCGAGGGCTTCCACCACGTCTGCTTCGAGGTCGCGGACATCGCCGCGACCCTCACCCGCCTGGCGGTCGACGGCGTGGAGCTCATCGATACCGCGCCACGCCCCGGCGCCGAGGGACCCGTCGCGTTTCTCCATCCGCGGAGCTGTCACGGCGTCCTCGTCGAGCTGATCGAGGCACCTGGGGGGCCGGCCTGGGCCGCGCTCTACCCGGATGGTTTCCGGGCGCCGGACGCGGCGGGCTGACATCTCCTCGCCCGGCGCGGGCAGCGTCGCTGCGACGATGGCCCCGCCGACGCGGCGCGATCCGCGCGGGTGGCGCTACCCGCGGTAGCCGGACGCGCGCAGGAGCGCCGGCAGCTGGGTCGGCGAGCCCGCGACCCGGATCCCGGCCGCCTCCAGCGCGGTGACCTTCTCGGCCGCCGTCCCGCGGCCGCCCGAGATGATCGCCCCGGCGTGGCCCATGCGCTTGCCCTCGGGGGCGGTCCGGCCAGCGATGAAGGCGGCCATCGGCACGTCCCGCAGGTTCGCTGCCGCCCAGCTGGCTGCCTCCTCCTCCGCCGCGCCGCCGATCTCGCCGATCAGCACGATCGCCTCGGTGTCCGGGTCCGCCGCGAACAGCTGCAGGACATCGAGGAACGTCGTCCCGATGATCGGGTCGCCGCCGATCCCCACGCAGGTCGACTGGCCGATCCCCGCGTCGGTCATCGCCTGGACCGCCTCGTAGGTGAGGGTTCCCGACCGGGAGACGACGCCGACCCGCCCCTCCCGGTGGATGGAGCCCGGGATGATGCCGACCTTGGCCTGCCCGGGCGAGGTCGCGCCTGGGCAGTTGGGGCCGATCAGCCGCGCCCCCGCCGCCCGGACGACCTCCACGACGGGAAGCATGTCGAGCGCCGGTATCCCTTCCGTGATGCAGAATATCGTCCCAATTCCTGCTCCGACCGCCTCGAGAATCGCGTCGGGAGCCCCGAATGCAGGGACGAAGATGCAGGAGGCGTTGGCGCCGGTCTGCCTGACCGCCTCGCCGACCGTGTCGAAGACCGGGACCCGGTTGTCCAGCGCCGAGAGGCCGCCCTTGCCGGGCGTCACGCCCGCCACGATGCGGGTGCCGTATTCCAGCATCTGGCGCGAGTGGAACTCGCCCTCGCGCCCGGTGATGCCCTGGACCACCAGCCGCGTATCCCGGCCGATCAGGATGCTCACGCCACGCCTCCCGTCGTCCCGCGGGCCGCGGCGACTGCCTTCGCGGCCGCCTCGTCCAGCGTCGCGGCCGTCTCGAAGGCCGCCTCCCGCAGCAGCCGCCCCGCCTCCTCGGCGTTCGTGCCGACGATCCGGACGACCATCGGCACCTCGCGCTCCTGGCGGGCCCGGGCGTCGATCAGGCCGCGGGCGACCTCGTCGCCGCGGGTGATCCCGCCGAAGATGTTGACGAGGATCGCGCGCACCTTCGGGTCGGCCAGGATGAGCCGCATCGCCGCGGAGACGCGGTCCGCCTTCGCGCCCCCGCCGATGTCGAGGAAGTTGGCCGGCGAGCCGCCCGCGCGATTGACCAGGTCCATCGTCGTCATCGCCAGGCCCGCCCCGTTGACCATGCAGCCGATCGAGCCATCGAGGTGGATGAAGCTGATGTCGTAATGGCGTGCCTCAGCGTCGGCGGGGTCCTCTTCGTCGAGGTCGCGCAGCTTCTCGAGGTCGGGGTGGCGGGGCAGCGCCGAGTCGTCGAGGGTCACCTTGGCGTCGAGGCAGGCGAGGTGCTCCACGTAGCCCTCGGGCCCGCTCTCGCGGATGATCGCGAGCGGGTTCACCTCGACGAGGTCGGCGTCGTTGGCCCGCATCGTGGCCACGATCCCGCGCGCGATCCGGACGAAGTCCCGCAGGTGCGGTCCGCCGAGGCCGACGGCAAAGGCGAGCTCCCGCGCCTGCCAGTCCAGCAGCCCGAGGAGCGGATGGGCCGCCACGCGGTGGATCGCCTCGGGGGTTGTCCTGGCGACTTCCTCGATCTCGACGCCGCCCTCCGCCGACGCCATCAGCACGATCCGGCGCGACGCCCGGTCGAGGATCGCGCCGAGGTAGAACTCCTTCACGATCACGGCGGCAGGCCCGACGAGCACCTTGCGGACGGGGATCCCCTTGATCTCCATGCCGAGGATGCGGGCGGCGACCTCCTCCGCCTCCGCCGGCGAGCCAGCGAGCTTCACGCCGCCGGCCTTGCCGCGCCCACCGACGAGGACCTGGGCCTTGATCACGACCCGGCCCGCGCCCGCGGCAAGGAACCGTTCGGCCGCGACGCGCGCGTCGGCGGCCGTCCGGGCGACGGCCCACGGCGGGACGGGCAGGCCCTGGGCGGCGAGCAGCGACTTCGCGTCGGCTTCCTGGATCTTCACGGCGGCTCCTGCGGCTGGGTGGCGTGGCGCTCGCCGATGGTACCCCGCGGCGTGCCCCGGGCGGCGGCACGCCTGGGCGCCGGCGCGGGCGGACCGGCGGCCCTGGCGGAACCGGAGAGCCCGTTCGCCGCCGTCGATACCCGTTCGCCGCCGCCCGAAGCCCGTACAATGCCGGTGTCCACCCGGACCAGCCCGGCACTGCGAGTCGGCTGCGACCCCGGCCGGCCACGGAGGCGAGTCTCCCGGTGCGATACCTTCAGTACCGAGGCGGCGAAGGAATGCTCGCGTGGGCGTTCCACCGCATCTCCGGCGTCGCGATCTGGGCCTTCGTGCTCCTCCACGTCCTCGACATCTGGCTGGTGGGCGCGAATCCCAGCCTGTACGACGACGTCCTGAAGTTGTATGCGAGCCCGCTCGGCCGGGTGGGGGAGACACTCCTGGGCGCGGCGCTCCTGTACCACGCGCTCAACGGCCTGCGGATCATCGTGATGGACTTCTGGCCCGCTATGACCGTCTTCCACAAGCAGCTCTGGTACGGCATCTGGGTCGTGTTCGTGGTCGTCGGGTTGCCGGGCGCCTACATCATCCTTCGACCGATCTGGGCGGGAGTCTCCTGATGGCGCTGTACACCCGCGCCGGCCGGCCTCGTCCGCATGGAAGCGGGTTCGAGCTGGCCGTCTGGTACCTGATGCGCCTGTCGGGGCTGGCCCTGTTCGTGCTCGCCCTCGGGCACTTCTCGATCATGCACTTCATCTTCGACCCGGCCACCCAGTCGGCCCAGTGGATCATCGACGACCGGTGGGGGAGCGTCCTGTGGCGCACCGTCGACTGGCTGCTCCTGACGATGGTGGTCCTGCACGCGTTCCTGGGCATCCGGACCGTGCTGCAGGACTACATCCACGGCGGTGCCCGCACGGCCCTGACGCTGCTGCTCTACCTCGCCGGGATCGCGCTGGCGCTGATGGGGACGATGGCCGTGATGACCCTCCCCTTCCCGGTCGAGTAGGGGGCGGGTGATGCGAATCGACCACGACGCTCTGGTGATCGGCGCCGGCGGCGCCGGTCTCTGGGCTGCGCTGGAGCTTGCCCGGGCCGGCGTCTCCACCGGCGTGCTGACCAAGCTCTACCCGACCCGCTCCCATACCGGCGCCGCCCAGGGTGGCGTGTGCGCGGCCCTGGGCAACCAGGAGGAGGACCACTGGGAGTGGCACATGTTCGACACGGTGAAGGGCGGCGACTACCTCGTCGACCAGGATGCCGCCGAGGTCCTGGCCCGGGAGGCGGTCGAGACGGTCATCGAGCTCGAGCACATGGGCCTGCCGTTCAACCGGACGCCGGACGGCAAGATCGACCAGCGCCGCTTCGGCGGCCACACCCGGAACTTCGGGGAGGGGCCGGTCAAGCGATCCTGCTTCGCGGCCGATCGGACCGGCCACATGATCCTCCAGACGCTCTACCAGAACTGCATCAAGGCCGGCGTCCGCTTCTACGACGAGTACCACGTCGTCGACCTGATCTTCGAGGGCGGCGACGGCGGTGACGGCGGACGGGCCGCCGGCGTCATCGCCTACCGGATCGGCGACGGTGAGCTCCACACGTTCGGGGCCAAGGCCGTGCTCCTGGCCACCGGCGGCAACGGCAGGATGTTCGCGATCACGTCGAACGCCCACTCGCTGACCGGGGACGGCATGGCGCTGGTGTACCGCCACGGCATCCCGCTCGAGGACATGGAGTTCTACCAGTTCCACCCGACCGGCCTGTACGGCCTGGGGATCCTGCTGTCCGAGGCGGCCCGCGGCGAGGGTGGCACGCTTCTCAACGGCGACGGCGAGCGGTTCATGAGCCGCTACGCGCCGAAGCTGATGGAGCTTGCGCCGCGCGACATGGTGAGCCGCGCGATCTACCTCGAGATCCGCGACGGCCGGGGAGCCGGGCCCAAGAAGGATTACGTCTACCTGGACGTGCGCCACCTTGGCCGGGCGGTCATCGAGGAGAAGCTGCCCGACATCACGGACTTCGCCCGCGTCTACCTGGGCGTCGAGCCGCTGAAGGAGCCCGTGCCCATCGTGCCGACCGCCCACTACGCGATGGGGGGGATCCCGACGGACCTCCGGGCGCAGGTGGTGCGCGACGAGGCGAACACCGTGGTCCCGGGGCTCTTCGCGGCCGGGGAGGCTGCCTGCGTCTCCGTGCACGGCGCGAACCGACTCGGCACGAACTCGCTCGTGGACCTGCTCGTCTTCGGGCGGCGAGCCGGCCGCGAGATGGCCGCCTACTGCCGGTCCGCGGAGGCGCCGTCGATCCCCGCCGGCGTCGAGGAGCCGGTTCGGTCCGAGCTGGAGGCGCTCCGCACGCGCCCCGAAGGAGAGAGCCCGGCCGTGCTCAAGGCCGAGCTCGCCACGCTGATGATGGACAACGTGGGCGTCTTCCGGACGGCCGCCATGATGGCGGCCGCAGTGGCCGGCGTGGCCGCCCTCAAGGAGCGCTATGCCCGCGTCCGCGTCAGCGACACGGGAAGGGTCTTCAACACGGACCTGCTCGAGGCGCGCGAGCTGGGCTACCTGCTCGAGGGCGCGGAGGCGATGGCCACGTCGGCCCAGGCGCGGAAGGAAAGCCGGGGCGCCCACTCCCGCGACGACTACCCGGAGCGCGACGACGTCAACTTCCTCGCCCACACGCTCGCGTATCGCGGCGAGGCCGGGCCCTCGCTCCGATACAAGCCGGTGACGATCACCCGGTTCGAGCCCAAGCCGCGAACGTATTGAGCCCGGGAGCCGCGTGATGCAGGTCGACCTCCGGATCCTCCGCTTCGATCCCGAGCGCGACGCCGCGCCGCACTGGGAGTCCTACCGCGTCGAGGCGGACCCGATGGACCGCGTCCTCAACCTCCTGACCGTCGTGAAGGCCGAGCAGGACGGCACGCTCACCTTCCGGCGCTCCTGCGCCCACGGGGTGTGCGGCTCGGACGCCATGCTGATCAACGGACGCAACCGGCTGGCCTGCAAGATCCGGGTGGACCAGCTGGGCCGGAAGATCGCCGTGGCGCCGCTCACCGGCCTGCCCGTCGTGAAGGACCTGGTCGTCGACATGGACGGGTTCTTCGCCAAGTACCGCAGCGTGATGCCGTTCCTCATTGCGGACACGCCGGCACCAGAGCGCGAGCGGCTCCAGAGCCAGGCGGATCGGGCGCGCTACGACGACACGACCAAGTGCATCCTGTGCGCCGCGTGCACGACCGCGTGCCCGTCCTTCTGGGCCCAGCCCGGGTACGTCGGCCCCGCCGCGATCGTGAACGCCCACCGCTTCATCTTCGACACGCGCGACGATGCGGGAGACGAGCGGCTGGAGATCCTGGCCGACAAGGACGGCGTGTGGCGCTGCCGGACGATCTTCAACTGCGTGGACGCGTGCCCCCGCGGCATCAACATCACCCGCGCGATCCTCGAGGTGTCGCGGGCGGTGGTGGAGCGGTCGGTCTGAGCGGACCGCCGGCCGGCGGCGCCCGCCGCCTGATCATCCGGACGGACGGCGCGGCGCGCGGCAACCCGGGCCCCGCCTCCGCCGGTGCCGCCCTGATCGACGCCGACGAGCCCGGCGCGGAGCGCCCCGATGCGCGGCCGCTGGCCACGATCTCCGAGGCGCTGGGCCACCAGACCAACAACGTTGCCGAGTGGACGGCCGTCGTGCGCGCCCTCGACCTCGCCGCTGAGCTCGGCGCGGAGGACTTGCTCCTGCTGCTCGACTCCAAGCTCGTCGTCGAGCAGCTCCAGGGGCGCTGGCGGGTGAAGGACGCCAAGCTCGCGCCGCTCCACGACGAGGCGATCAGCGGGTTGCGGCGCTTCCGCCGCTGGCGCGCCAGGCACGTCCCGCGCAGCGAGAACGCGACCGCGGATGGGCTGGCCAACGAGGCCCTCGACCGCGTCGCGGCCGGTGGCCCGGCGCTCGTGGTCCGGCGGCCGCCCGCGGCGTCCGCGGGTGCGCAG
>CAZKXK010000060.1:0-10645 GCA_964556585.1 uncultured Anaerolineaceae bacterium | reverse complement strand
TCAGCATCTCCTGCATCCCGGGCCCGCCCACGGGACCCTCGTAGCGGATCACGACCACGTCGCCCGGCACGATCGAACCCGCCCTGACGGCCGCGAAGCATGCGTTCTCGGAGTCGAACACGCGCGCGGGACCGCGCTGGAAGCGGCGCTCATGGCCGGCCAGCTTGATGACGCAGCCGTCCGGGGCGAGCGAGCCGTGGAGGATCGTGAGCCCGCCGATCGGCTTGATCGGCGTCGCGATCGGGACAACCACCTGCTGCCCGGGCGTCTCGCGGACGGCCCCGGCGATCTCGGCGATCGTCCGGCCATCGACCGTGGGGGCGTCCCCGTGGAGAAGGTCGCGGGAGAGCAGCTCACGCATGACGAGCGCCACGCCGCCCGCGTCGTACATCTCGGAGGCCGAGAAGCGCCCGCCGGGCTTCATGTCGGCGACGATCGGCGTGCGGTCGGCGATCGTTCCGAAGTCGTCGATCTCCAGCGGGATGCCCGCCTCGCGCGCCATGGCGAGGAGATGGAGGACCCCGTTCGTCGAGCCGCCCGTGGCCGCCACGGCGGCGATCCCGTTCTCCATCGAGCGGCGGTCCAGGATCGTCGACGGGCGCACGTCGCGCCGCACGAGGTCCATGACCAGCTCGCCGCACCGGCGGGCCGCTGCGTCCTTAGCCGGGTCCTCGGCGGGGATGCCGTTCAGGCCTGCCGGCGAGAGCCCGATGAACTCCAGCACCATGCTCATGGTGTTCGCGGTGTACTGGCCGCCGCAGGCTCCGGCGCCCGGGCAGGCGGCACCTTCGATCTCGTAGAGCTCGTCCAGGGTGATCGTGCCAGCCCGGTAGGCCCCGATCGCCTCGAACACGGTCACGATGTCGGCGTTCTTCCCCTTGTACGTGCCCGGGTAGATGGTGCCGTTGTAGAGGACCAGCCCGGGCAGGTCCAGCCGCGAGAGCGCCATCGCCGCTCCCGGGATCGTCTTGTCGCAACCCACCAGGCAGACCAGGCCGTCGAAGAGGTGGCCGCGGGCCACCAGCTCGATCGAGTCCGCGATCACCTCGCGGCTGACGAGCGAAGCCCGCATGCCGTCGGTGCCCATCGAGACGCCGTCGCTGACGGAGATCGTGTTGAACTCCATCGGCGTGCCCCCGGCAGCCCGGATCCCCTCCTTGACGAACTCCGCCAGCCGGCGCTGGTTGAAGTTGCACGGCATCGTCTCGATCCACGTCGTCGCGACGCCGACGATCGGCCGGGCCAGGTCGTCGTCCGTGAACCCGATCGCCTTGAGCATGGCGCGCGCCGCCGCGCGGTCGGGCCCGTCGGTGAGCGCCGCGCTGTGGCGCTTGGCCGGGTCGCTCGGTCGGTCATACGGATGGGCAGGCTGGTCGGCCATGGAAGCTCCTCGCGTCTGGGTTCGTGATCGGCGGGCGGCGCGGCGTGGCTCGGAAAGTGTAGGTCGCTCAGCGGAGACAGGCGCCCGTGTCGACGACGGCCGTCCGGCCGAGCAGCGGGAGCACGCGGCTGGCAACGGCGATGGGGTCGAGCGCGTAGCCGACTCCATCGTCCGTGCGCGACTCGGCGAAGACCACGCCGCCAACCTGCCCGTCCGCGAGCAGGAACGGCCCGCCGCTGTCGCCGGGCTGGATCGGCGCACGCAGCTCCAGGATGTCGCGGACCACCGCGTGGGTGCCGTACAGGTCCCGGCCGCTGGCGTGGATCTCCGCCGAGACCGCGGCCGGGATGACGGTCAGGGCGCCTCCGTTCGGGTGTCCGAGCGCGGCGCCGACTGTTCCGCGATCGGGTGCCGCCGCAGCGAACGCGAGGGGCTGGATCCCCAGGTTCGCCGTCCGGATCAGCGCGACGTCGAGCTCCGGGTCGAACAGGACGACGCTGCCCGTCGCCCGGCGACCCGTCGCGTCGGCGGTCACCGAAACGCTGGTGGCGCCCGCCACGACGTGCGCGTTGGTCACGATGTAGTTGGGTCCCACGCCGAAACCGGTCCCCGTGAAGACCTCGCCGCACCCCTGCGCGTCGACCCGGACCACGCTCGCGGCCGCCGCGGCGGCGATCCGGTCTGCCTCGGTCCGGCCGGCAACGGGCACGGCCGGTGCCGGCAGCGGCTCCAGGCCGCTGAAGACCTGCGGCAGGCCGGAGGCGTCGATCAGGCCTCCGAGCTCGCCGGCCACCTCGGACGGCGGCGGAAACGCGCCCAGCAACGACCGCACCGCGACGCTCTGCTGCGCCTCGCCGGCGAGCGATGGAAATGGCCCGGTTGCCAGCAGCCCGCCGATGAGCCAGACCAGCACGAGCGCCTGGGCGATCCCGAACAGGGCACCGAGCGCGGCGTCCAGGCGGTTCGCCACGCCTCGGCCCAGCCGGTCCCGCAGGGCGGCGCCCACGTTCGAGCCGATCGCCTCGGCGATCGTGACGATGAGAAAGGCGCCGCTGAAGGCGAGGAAGGCCCGGATCGGAGGCGAGAACCGGTCGAGGGCGTCGGCGGCAGCGGGCACGGCCAGGATCACGAGCGCCACGCCTGCCGCGGCGCCGGCCAGCCCCAGCACCTGGGGGAGGGCGCCCGACCGCCAGCCGAGGACGGCCGCGAGGATCGCAAGCCCGGCGAAGGCAAGGTCGACGACGTTCATGGGGAGATCCACCGGGGGATTGTGGCGCGGGCGCCTTCGTCGCGCCATCATTGCGGCGGCAGGACCGGGACCGTTCGGCCGCGTGGTGCCGGTCTCCTCCATCCCGCCACGCGAAGGAGCACCCCGTCACATGCCCTGGCACCACCGCCTCGACGTGCTGCGCGTGATCCTCGACGAGGGCGCCGTCCCCACGTTCGTGGCCCCCGACCCCGACGCGGCGTTCGCGTTCGTGGCGGGTTGCCGCGACGGCGGGGCGCACGTCGTCGAGTTCACCAACCGCGGCGACTTCGCCTACGCGACGTTCTCCGACCTGGCCCGCCGCGTGAGCCGGGAGCTGCCGGACGTGATGCTGGGCGCGGGCACGATCATCGACGCGCCGACCGCGGCGCTGTTCATCGCCGCGGGGGCGAGCTTCGTCGTGGGCCAGTCGCTGAGCGAGGACGTCGCCCGGCTCTGCAACCGGCGCCGCATCGCCTACATTCCCGGCGCCGGATCGGCCACGGAGATCGCGCAGGCCGAGGAGCTCGGCTGCGAGATCGTCAAGCTCTTCCCCGCGGCGGCGTTCGACGGGCCGGCCTTCGTGCGCAACTTCCTGGCGCCCAGCCCGGCCTCCCGGCTCATGCCGACGAACGTGCAGGCGACCGAGGAATCGACGCGGGCCTGGTTCGCCGCCGGCGCGGCCTGCCTCGGCGTGGGCGGGCACCTGTACCCGGCGGAGCTCATGCGCGGCGGGGATCGACAGGCGATCGCGGAGCGGACCCGGACGTTCATGGGCTGGGTGCGGGCAGCGCGCAAGAATTAGCCCGGGTCGCCCGGACTGGCTCCGGGTCGTCCGGGGCCCTCGAGTGACAGCCGGGATACTCCGGCGTTCCCCCCTGGTGCGATCATGACCGGCATGAGTGAGACGTTCGACTTCGACCGCATGCTGGCTCTCCCGCGACTCTCGTCACTCCGGATCAGCCCGGACGGGAGCCGCCTCGTGGTTTCCGTGGCCCGGCCGGACCCGGCGGGGAAGCGGATGGCCGCCTCGCTCTGGCAGGTGGACCCGGCCGACACGCTGCCGGCCCGCCGGTTGACCCGGTCCGTCGCGGGCGAGGCCGGTGCGACCGCATTCCTCCCGGATGGCTCGCTGCTGTTCTCCTCGAGCCGGCCGGATCCCGACGCGAAGCCCGACCCCGGGACGCCCGGTTCGGAGAAGGAGATCCACGCGCTGTGGCTGCTGCCGCCCGACGGCGGCGAGGCGCGCCTCCTGGTCGCTCCCGAGGGCGGCGTGGAAGGGCTGGCGGTGGCCCGACGGGCGCCCGTCGTGGCGTTCGGGAGCAGGCTGCACGTCGGCGCGGCCACGTTCGCGGAGGACGCGGAGCGTGCGAAGGCCCGGCGGGAGGCGGGCGTGACCGCGCTGCTCTTCGAGGACGACTACCCGGTTCGCCACTGGGACCACTGGCTCGCTCCCCGCCGGCATCTCTTCGCCGCCGGGCTGCCCGCCGGACCCGAGGCGCGCCTCGCCGATGCCCGCGACCTGGAGCCCGGCGCGTCCACCCTGTCATTCGAAGAGACCGGTGCCGATCTCACGCCCGACGGCCGGACCGTGGTCGCCGCGCGCAACGACACGGGCAGCATCCCGGAGATCAGGGAGGACCTCGTCGCGTACGACGTCGCGACGGGCGAGGCGCGCGTCCTGACGCCCGGCGACGCCTGGTACGACGCGCCTGCCTGCTCCCCGGACGGGCGCAGCGTGGCGGCCATCCGGGTGACCCGGGGCTCGCCCGACACTGCCCAGCGCGCCTGGCTCGTGCTCGTCGACCTGGCCACCGGATCTCAGCGGACGCTCGCGGCGGACCTCGACCGCTGGCCGAACGAGCCCGCCTGGGCGCCCGACGGCAAGGCGATCTTCTTCACGGCCGATGACGACGGCCACCTGGCTGTCTATCGCGTGGAGGTCGGCGGCGACGACGACGGTCGAGTCTCGCGCCTGGCGTCCGAGGGCGCCTACTCCGACCTGTGCCCCGCCCCGGACGGGCGCTCGCTCTACGCGCTGCGCTCCACGATCGCGACGCCGCCGCGGATCGTCCGGCTCGATGCCCAGGGTGTCGACCAGGTCCCCGTGGAGCTCGTCAACTCGATCGACGAGGGCGGGATCGTCGCCCCCGGCATCGTGGAGCGGCTGACCGCGACGGCAGCGGACGGCACCCGGATCGGCTCCTGGCTGGTCCGTCCCCCCGATGCATCCGCCGCGAAGCCGGCGCCGCTCGTCGTGTTCGTGCACGGCGGTCCGCTCGGCTCGTGGAACTCGTGGCACTGGCGCTGGAACGCCCACATCCTCGTAGCCCGCGGCTACGCCGTCCTCGGCCCGGACCCGGCGATCTCGCTCGGCTACGGCCAGGCGATGATCCAGCGCGGCTGGGTGGACTGGAGCGGCGCGCCGTTCAGCGACGTCATCTCCGCGGTCGACGGCGCGCTGGAGCGGCCGGACCTGGATGCGTCGCGGACCGCGCTCATGGGCGGCTCGTTCGGTGGCTACATGGCCAACTGGGTCGCGGGCCAAACCGATCGGTTCCGGGCGATCGTGACGCATGCCAGCCTCTGGGATCTGCGCGGCTTCCACGGCACGACCGACACGGGTGCGTTCTGGGAATACGAGATGGGCGACCCCTACCGCGACCCGGCGCGCTACATCCGTGAGTCACCCAGCGAGCACATCGGGACGATTCGCACGCCAATGCTGGTGATCCACGGCGAACAGGATTTCCGCGTCCCGGTCAGCGAGGCGCTCCGCCTGTGGACGGACCTCCGGCGCCACGGGGTGACCGCCAGGTTCCTCTACTTCCCGGACGAGAACCACTGGGTCCTGAAGCCGGCCAATGCGCGCCTCTGGTACGCCACGGTCCTCGCGTTCCTCGGCGAGCACGTCCTCGGGATCCCGTTCGAACGGCCCGCCCTGCTCTGAGCAGCGCCAGGGGGGGTCCGGCCGAGTGTTCGGGACAAACGCGGCAGATGGCGAGAGCTCCATTCGGCGGCCGCTCGGCGGCGGTCGACTCGAGCGGGCGGTCAGGCTCCCGGGAGCGGCGCGCCCTCCAGCGGGGTCCCGAGCCGCGTGTCCACCCGGCTCGCGTGGCCCGCCTCCCACGCCTGGATCTCTCCCAGCTTGTCCATCACGTAGCCGATCTCGTCGGTGCCGGCGAGCAGCATGCGCTTGGCGAACGGATCGATCGTGAAGTCGATCGTGGTCCCGTCCGGCAGGAGGATGCCCTCCTCGGAGAGATCCACGGTGAGCTGCGCGTCGGGATCGGCAGCCACCAGCTCGAACAGCCGGGCGTGGGTCGCCGTGTCCACGACCACGGGCAGCACGCCGTTCTTCAACGCGTTGTTGCGGAAGATGTCGGCGTAGGACGTCGACAGGATCGTTCGGATCCCCCATGCGGCGAGCGCCCACGGGGCGTGCTCGCGCGAGGAGCCGGCCCCGAAGTTGTCGCCCACGAGCAGGATTCCGCGGCCCGCCATGCCGGGCTGGTCCAGCACGAAGCGGGGCTCGCGGAGCGTGCCGTCCTCGTTGAAGCGCCAGTCGCGGAAGAGGGCGTCGGCGAGGCCGGCCTTGTCGGTGACCTTCAGGTAGCGGGCAGGGACCACCTGGTCCGTGTCCACGTTCTCCGCCCGCAGCGGGACGACCCGGCTGGTGAACTGGCGGAACGGCTCGCCCACGATCAGTGCCCCCCGCCGACCACGGCCGGCCGCTCGACGCCGGGGAGCGTGCGCGGATCCGTCACGACGCCACTGATCGCGCTGGCGGCCGCGGTCATCGGCGAGGCGAGGAACGTCCGGCCGCCCTTGCCCTGGCGACCCTCGAAGTTGCGGTTGCTGGTGCTGATCGCGTACTGGCCGGGTCGGAGCTGGTCCCCGTTCATCGCGATGCACATGGAACAGCCGGCCTCGCGCCACTCCGCGCCGGCGGCGCGGAACACGTCGTGGAGCCCTTCGCGTTCCGCCTGGGCCTTCACCTGCTGGGAGCCGGGCACGACCATCAGGCGCACGCCCTCGGCGACATGCCGGCCGCGCAGGACGCCCGCCGCAAGTCGCAGGTCGCTGATCCGGCTGTTCGTGCAGCTGCCGATGAACACCACGTCGACCGGCTGGCCGGCGATGGCCTGGCCGGGCCGCAGGTCCATGTACGCCAGGGCGTGCTCCAGCGCGCGGCGGGCGGCCGGATCGGCGGCGTCCGCCGGATCCGGCACATGCCCGCTCACGGGGATGCCCATGCCGGGGTTCGTGCCGTAGGTCACCATCGGCTCGAGCGCGTCCGCGTCGAGGGTGATCGAGCGGTCGAACCGGGCGCCGTCGTCCGAGGGCAGGGTTCGCCAGCGGGCGACCGCCGCGTCCCAGGCGGGGCCCTGCGGTGCGTGCCGGCGGCCGTGGAGGTACGCGAACGTCGTGTCGTCCGGTGCGATCAGGCCGGCCCGCGCCCCACCCTCGATGCTCATGTTGCAGATCGTCATCCGCTCCTCCATCGAGAGGGACCGGATGGCGTCGCCGCGGTACTCGAAGACGTGACCGGTTCCACCTCCGATCCCGATTCGGGCGATGAGCGCGAGGATGATGTCCTTCGCGCCGACTCCGGGCCCGAGGCGGCCGTCCACGCGGACCTCGTACGTCTTCGGATCGCGCTGGAGAAGCGTCTGGGTGGCGAGCACCATCTCGACCTCGCTCGTCCCGATCCCGAACGCGAGCGCGCCGAACGCACCGTGGGTCGCGGTGTGGCTGTCGCCGCAGACGATGGTCATGCCCGGCTGGGTCAAACCAAGCTCCGGCCCGATCACGTGGACGATCCCCTGCGTGTCCGAGCCCAGGGCGTGGAGCGGGATGCCGAACTGGCTGCAGTTGTCGGTGAGCTGCGCGATCTGGGCGGCCGCCATCTGGTCAACGATCGGGAGGCCGCGCGGCGTGGTGGGCGTGGAATGGTCCGCGGTCGCCACCGTCCGGTCCGGGCGCCGCACGGGCAGACCGCGCTCGCGCAGGCCGGTGAACGCCTGGGGGCTGGTGACCTCGTGGACGAGGTGCAGGTCGATCGCGAGGACGGCGGGTGAGCCTTCGTCCTGCGCGACGACGTGGTCGTCCCAGATCTTCTCGACGAGGGTGCGGGGTCGCGGGTCGGACACGGTGCTCCATTGGCTGCGGGTGCGGGGCAAGAGCGTAGCAAAGACGGCTCCTGCAGTCGCCCGGGCGGTCTCCCGGGCGTGCGGTCGCCCGGGGTCCGCGTTCGCCCGGCTCTTCCACGCCGGGTGCCGTACCAAAGTCCTGCGGCCACGGGACTTCCGGTGGGTGCCCCCACGCACCGTTCCTGCGACAACCTCGACGGCGCACCCGACGCCCGGGTCCCGCCAGGAAGCTCGAATGCCGTTGCCCGCCGCTCTCGTCGCCACGAACACGATGCCGCCGCCCGAGGCCGAGCATGCCCCCGAGCTTCGGCTCATGCGGATTCGGCTCCTGCTCGTCGTGGGAGCCACGTTCGTCCTCGCGCTCTTCATCGGGGCTGCCCTCCTGGCGCTCGGCGTGCCGGGACTCGGGCCGCTCCTTGCGAAGCTCCTCGGTGCTGCGCCGGGGGCGGCGGTCATCGGGCTCCCCGTCGTGTTCGTGCTCACGATCGCGCTCGTCGCCTGGATGGCCCGCGCGGTGATCCGGCCGGCGGAGCAGCTCGCCAGCTCGCGCCGGGATCTGGGCACGCTCTACGAGTCTGCCCGCAGTCGCGCGCTCGAGGACTCGCTCACCGGGCTCGCGAACCATCGCGCCTTCCAGGAGGAGTTCGAGAGCCTGCTCGCACTCGGCGCCCGCCACCGGATGGAGCTGGCCCTTCTCCTCATCGACGTGGACGACTTCAAGACCGTCAACGACTCGGCCGGCCACGCCGTCGGCGACGACCTCCTCGTGGAGATGGGCCGGATCCTGCGGAGCCAGCTCCGTGCCTCCGATCGGCCGTTCCGGATCGGGGGCGACGAGTTCGCGGTCCTGCTGCCGCACACGGACGCCGAGAATGCAAAGCTCGTCGCGAACCGGCTGCTCGCCGCGTGCGTCGAACCGCGGGCCGCGGGTGAGTTCCGCCGCGGCTTCGCCTTCTCGGGCGGCGTCACCTCGGCGCCCGCGTTCGCCACGAGCCGCGACCGGCTCCTGGGCCAGGCGGACGAGGCGCTCTACCAGGCGAAGCGCGACGGGCGTTGCCTGGTCCGCATCTTCGATCCGGCCGCGAGCAAGGCGACGCTCGACATCCACGCCCTCAGCGAGCGCTCGGCTGCCGTCGCCGACGTCCTGAACGGCGGGGGCCTGCGGCCGGTCTTCCAGCCCGTCATCGACCTCCGGAACGGCGAGGTGCTCGCCTTCGAGGGGCTCACACGGCTCCCCGAGGGCACGCCGTTCCGCGACCCCGGCGTGCTCTTCGAGGCGGCCGAGGCCGCTGGGCGAACCTACGAGCTGGACCTTGCCTGTATCGCCTCCATCCTGAACGGCGCCCGGACGATCGACCGCCGCATCGGGCTCAGCCTCAACCTGTCGCCGCGCACGCTCGAGACACCCGAGTTCGCGCCCGAACCATTCGTGGCGCGGCTGTCGATGGCCGGCTGGGAGCCGCAACGGATCATCATCGAGCTCACCGAGCGCGACGCGGTCCAGGACATCGACCGCCTCCGCCGGGTGCTGGACCGGCTGCGGGCCACCGGGCTGCGGATCGCCGCCGACGACGTCGGCGCCGGGAATGCCGGCCTCCGGCTGCTCAGCCAGATCCACTTCGACATCGTCAAGCTCGACCTTGCGCTGGTCCAGGACGGAGCCACGAGGGGAACCTCGCTCGACGTGGTCCGGTCCATCGCGGACCTCGCGGCGCGCTGGGGCGCGATGGTGATCGCGGAGGGTCTCGAGACTCCGGCCCAGCTGCGGCTCATCCGGAGCCTCCCGATCGCGGCGGCCCAGGGGTACCTCCTGGGCCGGCCGGCCGCGGTCCCCGACCAGCGCTCGATTGACCTCGACGCCCTCGAGGCCGGCGTCGCCCGCCTCCCGGATGCCACGACCATGCCCGGGATCGGGGAGTTCGAGCGCCTCGTGGCGATCCGGCAGGCGGCCAGGAAGTCCGCGTAGCGTCGGCGCAGCCGCGCCCCCGGCGGCCCAGGCGGCCTGCCCCGCGCTGTCCGACCCTGCGGCCGACACCGTGCCGGCTACGAACGGGGGTGACGTGTCCCCCTTCCTCGTGAACCGCGCCGGCGGCGTGCGCGTGGCTGGCACGACTTGTCACATCGCGTTCCCGCATTCACCCTGTTCGTATTCGACGCGACGCGGCCAGTTCGCGCGTCGCCGAGGCAGACATCGCGGGCACGCACGCGGCCGCCACGCCGCGTCGCCCCGACGCCACGCCCGCCGCGCTGACGAGACGACCGCCTTGACGCCACGCGGCGCCGCGCTGACGAGGTTGGCGCCACGGAACCGCGACGCCGCGCGCAATGGCAGCGTTGACGACAGCTGCGTTGACGAAGTCGCGAAGCCTGTTATCCTTCGCGCACCGTCGCAGGCGCGGCGGATGAAGCCGGAGCCGCCAGTTGGGCCTCCTCGATCGGCAGGATCGCCGCCCCGTCGCCGTCCTCGTGACGAGCGATGGCCGCCGCGTGAACGTACCGCTCGACGAGCTCCAGTCCGATTCCGGCCCGGTATCCCTCCGCTCTCTTCTCCTCTCCCTTCTTGGCCTTCTGGGCCTTATTAGCGGCTCCCGGCAGGAGCCTGGAGGGCGAAGGACGGAGCGCTGAGGCGCAACGCCACCGAACCAACAGGACCCTCGCCGGGAGACCGGCGGGGGTTTTTCATTGTCGTCGGATCGGAATGCCCGGACCGGCGGCGGGACCCACGGAGGAAGCGAGGACCATGGCGATGACGAATCGGGACGGCGCAACCCGTCAACCGGCCAGCCGCGCCGCGGGACACGTGCCGGCCCCCGGCGCGGCCGAAGCGGCTCCCGCCGCGGCGACCCGGCGCAGCCACCTCCCGGG
>CAZKXK010000059.1:0-10714 GCA_964556585.1 uncultured Anaerolineaceae bacterium | reverse complement strand
CCCCAGTAGCGCTTCTTGCTGATCATCCAGTCGTGCATGTTGAGGAGCCAGTCCAGCTCCCGCTCGTACCCGAACGACGGAAGCCAGCGAATGCCGTCCACGACCTCCATGATCTGGTAGCGGAGGCTGGCGTCCACCTGCTCCCTCGTGAGCTGGTCGCGCGGCACGTCGTAGACCGGGCCCATGCTCACGAACCACTCGTCGACCAGGCGGAACACGAGGGGCGTGCCACAGCGCCAGCAGTGTGGGTAACGGTGGACGATCGGCTCCAGCCGGTAGAAGAGCCCGTGGTGCTTCAGGTGCTCGACCACCGGGTCCGCGCTGTCGCGGACGTCGCGGCCGGCCAGGAAGCCGAACCCCTCGATGAACGTTCCACTCTCGTCGAGCGGCGCCAGCATGGGCAGCCCGAGCGACTTTCCGAGCGCGAAGTCCTCCGCCCCGCAGCCCGGCGCGATGTGGACGATGCCCGTCCCCTCGTCCTCGCCGACCTGGTCCCAGGCGACCACGACGTGCTCGTAGGGCGCCCCGGCCGCGCCTCCGGCCGCGAAGCCCGCCCGGACAGCCGGCAGCTCGTCGAACGGCCCCCGGTAGCGCCAACCGACGAGCTCGGAGCCCGCCCGCTCGTCGAGGATCTCGAACGGCCCCACGAGCGCCTGGTGGACGGTCCCCCGGCCCAGCCAGAAGATGCTCTCCCCCTGGCGCACCTTCACGTAGCGGAGCCCGGGACCGACCGCGGCCGCCACGTTCGACGTGAGCGTCCAGGGCGTCGTGGTCCAGACCAGGAGCGCCTCGCCGGGGCGGTCGAGCAGCGGAAAGCGGACTGTCAGACCGGGGTCCGTGCGGTCCGCGTACCCCTCGGTCATCTCGTGCTGGCTGATCCCGGTCCCGCAGCGGGCGCACCACGGCATCGTGTCGTGGCCCTTGTAGAGCCAGCCGCGCCGGTGGCACTCGGCCAGGAAGCCCCAGATCAGGTCGTTGTTCTCGTTGCTGAACGTGAAGTACGAGCCGCCGAGCTCGGGCATCCCGAGCCGGCCGACGAGCATCTCCACGCGGTCGGTGACGGGCCCGCGCGGCCCGGCCAGGGTGGCCTCGGCGGTCGGGTCGGCGCCCAGCAGGTCGCGCAGGCGGCGCAGCTCATCCGGGTCGTTCCAGTCCATCCAGTACCCGAGCCGGATCGACTGCTCCGTCTGGCGCGCTGCGAACGTCAGCACGCGCTGCTTGCAGAGGCGGACGAACTCGGCGATCCCGTGCTCCTCGATGTCCCGTTTCGAGGTGAAGCCCAGGTCGCGCTCCACGTTGACCTCGACCCACAGGCCCTGGCAGTCGAAGCCGTTCTGCCAGCGCTGATCCTCGCCGCGCATGGCGTGGAAGCGCTGGAAGACATCCTTGTAGGTCCGCCCCCAGGCATGGTGGACACCCATCGGGTTGTTGGCCGTGATGGGACCGTCGAGAAAGCTCCAGCGAGGCCCTCCCGCGTTCTGGGCACGCAGGCGGGCAAACGTCCGGCGTTCGCGCCAGAGCGCGAGGATCTCGTGCTCCTGGGCGACCAGGTCGGGCTTGCTGGTGACGGGTGCGAACATCTGACCTCGGACGCGGGTTGGATCTGACGGGCCGGAAATGCACGAGGGTCACGCGCCGGCCCGGCCGGCCGTCGCTGGGCCTCGAATGCGCCCCGGGGAGGTTCCCGTATCCTACCCTCGATGCACCAACCGCAGGAACCCCGTCCGCGCGCCCGATCGGCGTTCACCGCGGCGTTCCTGAGCCTCCTCTTCCCCGGGCTCGGGCACGCCTACGCCCGGGCCTGGTACCGGGCCGTGGCATTCGCCGCGGCGCCGTTCCTGGCGCTTGCCCTGTTCGCGGGGGCCGTGCTCAGCTACAAGATCGAGGTCCTCGGCGTCGCCCTGCAGCCGCCGGTGCTGATCGGGATCCTGGTCGGGAACGTCGTCGCCTACCTCTACCGGATCGTGGCGGCGGTCGATGCGTACCGGGTCGTCCGGTACCTGAACCGCGTCGCGGACGGCGGCGCCGGCCGGCTGGGACCGGCCCGCGCGACGCTCGCCCCCATCTCCCTGGCCGGCCTGCTCGCGGTCCTCCTCGTGATGGGTGGCGCCCACGCCGCGGTGGCCTACTACGACCTCCAGGCGCTGACCGCGGTCCAGAACATCTTCAACCCGGCCGGGCCTGGCCCCGGAGTCGCGCCGTCGGCGGCGCCCGCGTCCCAGACCGCTTCCCCGGGCACGGCCAGCCCGGAGCCATCGGTGCTCCCGACGGCGTCGACCCCCCCGGTCGCCGCGGCCTCCCTCGTCCCCTGGAACGGGACCGGACAGCTCAACATCCTGCTGATCGGCACGGACAAGCGTCCCAGCGAGGGAACCTGGAACACCGACACGCTGATCGTGGTGAGCATCGACCCATCCTCGCACCAGGTCGCGATGTTCAGCCTGCCGCGCGACACGGTTGACGTCCCCCTGCCGCCGATTCCCGCCCGCTCGGTCTTCGGAGCGACCTACGGGTCCAAGATCAACTCGCTCTTCGAGCAGGCCCGCGCCCGGCCCGACCTGTTCCCGGGCGGTCCGTACGAGGCCCTCAAGGACACCCTGAGCTACCTCTACGGGATCCCCGTCAACTACTACGTCCAGGTCGACTTCACCGGCTTCAAGACGGTCGTCGATGCGCTCGGCGGCGTCACGATCAACGTCCAGGTCCCCGTGGTCGACGACTACTACCCCGGCGACAACGGCACGCTGCGGGTCTACATCCCGACCGGCGTCCAGCGCATGAGCGGCAGCCAGGCCCTGATCTACGCGCGCTCCCGGCACGGTTCCAATGACTTCGACCGGGCCTCACGGCAGCAGCGGGTCCTCCTTTCGCTGCGCCAGCAGGCCGACTTCGCGACCCTCATCCAGCGCCTGCCGGCGCTGGTCCAGAGCACGTCGAGCGCGGTCACGACGGACTTCCCGATCGGGAAGCTTCCCCAGCTGATCGACCTGGCCAGCCAGATCGACATCACGAACGTCCGGTCGTTCGTCTTCGCGCCGCCGTACTACGGCGTGGAGGGATACCCGGGCGGGATCTACACCCTGACTCCGAACGTGTCGCGCATCCGGGCCGCCGTGGCGAACGCGTTCAACTTCGATCCGAGCGTGGAGGCCCAGCGCCAGGCAGTCGCCCAGGAAGGTGCCCAGGTCTGGGTTCTCAACGGGACCGGCGCCACGGGCACGGCCGCCGCGGTGGCCGGCTACCTGGACTTCCGGGGAATCGCGGCATCGGCGCCCAACCAGCGGCCCGCCGCCGGCGGTGTCCCGGCCAACACGGTCATCCGGGTCTACAACGGCGCGCAGGCCAAGCTGCCGCTCACACTGGCGCTCCTGCAGCAGGTCTTCGGCGTGAAGGTGCTGCCGGTGACCGACAAGACCGTGCCCGCGGACGTGATCGTGACCACCGGCCTGAAGACGCCGGTGCTCGAGTCCCCCGCCCTCCCCTGATCCTCGGCGGCCGCGGTGCCGGCTCGCGATGATGCCGGCTCGCGATCTCGGGCCGCGCTGCCCGCCGCCGGGTCAGGCCGGGTCGATCGGCGTCACCCAGTGCCGGTAGGCCGGGACGTTGCCGCGCACGATCTCGAAGTAGCGGTCCTTGACGCGTTTCGTGATCGGACCGACGGCCCCGGATCCCACGCTCCGGTGGTCCACCGAGATGATCGGGCTGATCTGGGCGCCGGTGCCGCAGAAGAACGCCTCGTCGGCGATGTAGATCTCCGAGCGATCGATGGAGCGCTCCACGACCGGCAGGCCGAGCTCGGCGCAGATCTCGATGATCCCGCCACGCGTGATCCCCTCGAGGATGTCGTCCGAGACGGGCGGCGTGACAAGCACGCCGTCGCGGATGACGAAGATGTTCTCCGCGGAACCCTCGGAGATGTGGCCGTCGTCGGACAGGACCAGCGCCTCGTCGAAGCCGTTGAGCATCGCCTCGGACTTGCTGAAGGCCGGGTTGACGTACGAGCCCACGATCTTCGCCCGTGACGGGATCGCCGGGTCCGACGTGCGGCGCCACGAGACGGTTCCGACCTTGATCCCCACGTTCGTGTCCACGTAGTCCCCGAACGGGACCGCGAGGATGTAGTAGCGATGCTCCAGGTCGTGGAGCTTGACCCCGATGGCCGACGTGCTCTTGTAGAACGAGGGCCGGACGTAGGCGTCCTCGCGGAACGCGTTGCGACGCAGCACCTCGACGGCCTCGGCGGTGAGCTGGTCCACGGAGGGGACGTCATCCATGAGCATGATGTGGCAGGAGTGGCGGATCCGCTCCATGTGCTCGCGGACCTTGAGCGCGTACAGGCGGCCCTGGTCGGCGTTCCAGTAGGCCCGGATCCCCTCGAAGACGGCCGTCCCGTACATGAACGCGTGGGTCATGATGCTGACCTTCGCCTCGGAGAGCGGGACGTACCGACCCTCGAACAGGCAGACCAGCGTGGCCGGATCGGCGGGGTCGCCGGCAGCCCGCATGGCGGGCGCAGCCGGGGTGGCGGGCTTCTCGGTAAGCATCCGAATGGGGCTCCTGCAACGGGATCGCGCCATGGCCCGACGGGCCTGCGGGCGCTGGTCCGAGTATACCGTCGGCCGTGGGCCGGACGGCGCCGGCCACTCCGACCCTCAGGCGGCTCCGCGTGCCAGCCCGCCCACGACCAGGCCCAGGTAGGCCACGTAGAAGACGCCCCCGACCGTCAGGGCCCGACCGGTGATCGTCCCCCGGAGCCGCAGCGGCAGGAAGATCGCCGCGACGGACGCGACGGCGATCCCGGCGGAGAGGAAGCTGAGCGCGGAGTCCGCGCTCACCGACCAGGCGGTCGGTGCGAACAGCAGCACGATCGACGTCGGGATCGCGCTCTGGAAGACCATCGCGCCGGTGATGTTGCCGAGCGCGAGGGTGTCCTTTCCCTGGCGCACCCAGATCACGCTGTTGAGCTTCTCGGGAAGCTCGGTCGCGATCGGCGCGATCACGAGGGCGAGAATCGCGGAGCCGATGCCGAGCGTGGCGGCGATTTCCCCGACGGCGCCTACGAAGGCGGCCGCGCCGACCACGATGCACCCGAGCGCCAGGACCACCTGGACGCCGACGACCCGCAGCCGCGGCACCGGGTGGTCACGGTGGCCGCGGTCGAGGCGTCGCAGCCGGAGTGGCGCCAGCGCCAGCTCGTGATCCCCGACGACGCCGGCGAAGTGCGCCCGAACGTACACGCCGTAGAGCCCGAGCAGGACGATCGCCACGCCGGCCTTGCCGAGCTCCAGCCCGGCCGGAAGGAACGCCGCGGCGATCGCGAGGCCGTAGCCCAGCCCGAACCAGCGAAGATCGTGGAGCAGGACCGTGCGGTCCACGGCGACCATGACCCCCTGGTCGCGGCGGTTGCGGAAGCCGAGGACCGCCAGCCCCGTCACGCACATCGCCAGCGTGCCGAGCATGAACGGCGCCCCCAGCACCGCGCCGACGCCCACCTCGGTCGACGCGTGGCCACTGCCGAAGACGATGGCGATGAACGGGATCGTGGTCTCGGGCAGGGCAGTCCCGACCGCCGCCAGGACCGAGCCGACGGCACCCTCCGCGAGGTCCAGCTTGCGCCCGAACCACTCGATCCCGTTCGTGAACAGCTCGGCACCGGCGAGGATGACGACGAAAGCGAGCAGGAGGATGACGAGGTCCACGGCCTAGATCATGGCGCGCCGAGCCAGGGCCACGGCGCTCACGGCCACCGCCCGTGGAGCGCCCGGGGCCGGGGTCGGGCCGCCGCCGTCAGGGGCGAAGGTGCTGCGGTGCGTACGGCAGCAGCGCCACGAGCCGGGCCCGCTTGAGCGCGACGGACAGCTCGCGCTGGTGCGCGGCGCACGTCCCGGTCTTGCGACGCGGCTCGATCTTGGCCCGCTCCGAGAGGTAGCGGCGGAGTCGGCTGACCTCCTTGTAGTCGATCTGGACCGTCTTGTCGGCGCAGAACGCGCACACCTTGCGGCGGCGGCGATCGCGGTAGTAGTCGTCTCGCTTCTTGCTGCGGGCTGCGGGGGGCATGGTGTCAACTCCTGTGATCGCGGGCGGCGTCCTCGCGGCGAGCGCCCGGCATGCGTCTCAGAACGGAAGGTCGTCGATGTCGGACGGGGTGTCGTCCCCGCCCGGGGCGTCGCGCCGGATCGGCGAGACGGTCGCGCCCGCGGGACGCGACTCCCCCGGGAAGGGCGGCGCGTCGGCGCCTTCCTCCCGGGGCCGGCGGTCGAGGTTCGTGACCTGGTTGGCGATCAGCTCCGTCGTGTACCGCTTTTGGCCCTGCTGGTCTTCCCACTGCCGAGTCTGGAGGCGCCCTTCGACGTAGACCTTCATCCCCTTCCGGAGATGCTCGGCCGAGCGTTCGGCGAGCTGCGCCCACGCGACCACCCGGAACCACTCCGTCTCTTCCTGCCAGGCGCCGTCCTGGCCCTTGTAGTTCCGGTTCACGGCCACCGTGAACTGCGTCACGGCCTGGCCGCCCGGCGTGTACCGCATCTCGGGATCGCGGCCGAGATTCCCGATGATCATCACCTTGTTCAGGGACACGGGAACGCCCTCCTGGGAGCTGCCGGCGCGGGCGTCAGTCGACCGCCGCCGGAGCCGCGTCGCTCTCCGACTCGTCGATCTGCTCGCCGGCCGGTTCGTCGTCCTCGTCGACATCCGGGGCCGGCACGAAGTCGACGCTGTCATCCGACCTGCCGCGGGCCGCCTTGAGGGGTCGCTCGACACGGATGACGAGATGCCGGATCACGTCCTCGGTGATCAGCAGTGTCCGCTCCAGGTCGGCGATCGCGTCGGCAGGCGCGTCGAAGTGGATGATGTGGTAGGACGCCTCGCGGTAGCGGTCGATCTGGTACGCCAGGCGCCGGCGACCCCACGGGGCCGCCTTGACGATCTGGCCGCCGGTGCCGGCGATCTGCCGCGCGACCTTCTCCAGGAGCGCCTGGACGCGATCGTCCGGCGCATCCGGCCGGATCACGAGCATGAGTTCGTAGCGGCGCATGGCCGTCTACTCCTTCCTGTGGGGTTTGCCCCGCTCGTGGCCCCCGGAACCCGGGCCGCCAGGCGGAGCAGAAAGGGCTGCGCGAGTCTACCACGAGCTCGCGACCGCACTCCTCGGGCAGCCGGACGGGCCCGCGCACGCCTCATGTATCCTTCGGCCGTATTCCGTCGCAAGCAGGAGACCATTCAGCGTGCCGTCCAGCACCATCCTCCTCCTCGAGACGAACCCGGATGCCGCGCCTGCGGTGGAGCGCCCGCTGGTCGGGATCGGATACCAGGTCACCACGACGGCCGACCCGAACGACGCCGTCCGGCGGGCCGACGAGTTCGCCCTGGTGATCGTGGACGTCGGTTCCGGCCCGCGCAGCGGAGTGGACGTCTGCCGCGAGATCCGCGGCACCGCGGCGCTCTCGGCGGTCCCGGTCCTGTGCATGTGCCAGACCGACGACGTCGAGGAGCGCGTGCGGTACCTCGAGGCGGGTGCCGACGACGTGGTCGCGAAGCCGTTCGACCCGCGCGAGCTGGAGGCCCGGGTCGAGGCGCTGCTGGTCCGCTTCCAGCGCTCGCGCGACCTCGCCCCGCTCGCGCTCGCGGAGGATGGCGTCCCGGCGCGACGGAGCATCATCGCGTGCTTCAGTCCGAAGGGCGGCGTCGGGACGACCATGATCGCGGTCAACGTCGCCAGCTGGCTCGCCTCGCGCGCGCCGGGCCGGGTGCTCATCGCTGACCTCGACCTCCAGTTCGGGCAGGTGGCGACGCACCTCAACCTCAAGCCGCAGCTCACGGTCGCCGACCTCGCGCGCGACGAGCAGTCGCTCAGGGAGCCCGATCTCCTGCGCAGCTACACGGTGGGGCTCGAGAGCGGGCTGACGGTTCTCGCCGCCCCGGGAACACCCGAGCCCGGCCGTCTCATCGGTCCGGACCAGGTGAACCTGATCCTCTCGACCGCGCGGACGGCGTACGACACGCTGGTGGTGGATGCGGGCTCCGCGCTCGACGATCGATCGCTCGCGGTCATGGCGCGCGCCGAGGCCGTCGTCATCCCGATCGTGCCGGAGATCGGCGCGCTCAAGGCGCTCCATTCGCTCCTCGAGTACCTCACCGAGGTCGGCTCGGCGGAATCGACGGCGACGTTCGTCCTGAACCATCTCTTCGCCCGCGAGATGCTCTCGATGAAACAGATCGAGTCGGCGATCGGGACCCAGGTCACCGCGGAGATTCCGTACGATCCCGGGCTCTACCTCAAGGCGATCAACGAGGGGATCCCGATCGTCCGGGGTGCCGCCAACTCCGCGCCGGCCCGGGCGTTGGGCAAGCTTGCCTCGCTCGTCAGCGGAGTCCGGGAAGGAGTCAGCCCGGGGTCGGACGACCGCCGTGGCCTCCTGGGGGGCCTGCGCCGGCGCAGCTGACGGCACGGGCACCGGCCGGGTTCCGCGTCCTGCCCGCCTCCCGGGCCCGGTTTCGTGGCCGGGAGCCGGTTCGCGGTCGACCGCTCGCTCGCCCGGAGCCGGCCCGCGGCACGGCGCTCGTCAGCCGTTGGCGCTCACCGTGACCTGGCCGGGCACCCCGATCGAGATCGTCCCCGCCCAGGCGCACTGGCAGACCGAGCCCGCGGTCAGCACCGGGACCCCGCCCAGCATGACCTTCACCGAGCCAGGCGCCCACGGGCCGGCCGGGACGGGCACGCAGGGCATCGGGGTCGGGACGCCGAGGGCCGCCGCGGTCGCGGCGATGACAGCCGGGTTCGCGGGCGAAGCACACATCCCGAACATCGGGATGTTCGCCATCGGCAACGTATCGGCGATCGTGGCCACGAGCTGGCCGCCGGCGGTCACCGGGGCACCCTTGGGGACGACCGTGAGCGGCACGGGTGGGCCCAGGCCCATGGTGCACGACAGCATCGCGGAGTTGACCACGAGGGGCGGCATCGTCCGACTCTCCCGCACTGCGACGTCGGTGCGCGCGCTCAGAGGTCCCGGGGCGGCGCGTCAGATGGAGTCTCGCACGACAACCGGTGCCCGATCGGGCCGTCTTCACGGCCCGGTCGGCCCGAGCCAGCGGCCGTCTTCACGGCCCGGTCGGCCCGAGCCAGGCGCCGCCCGATCGGACGGGCGGCGCCGCTCAGCGTTCAGTGGGCGGCCGCTCAGTTCTCGGTGGGCAGATGAACGTAGGCTGACTGGATCCCCACCCGGCCTGGCCCGGTGAATCGGTTGAAGACGAGATTGCCGGACCCGCCGAAGATCCCGGTCTTGAGGCCGTAGACCTGCTGCTGCATCGGGACGTTCTCGTCGCGATAGATCCAGCCACCTGCCTCGATGTCGATCGACTCGCCGGGGTCCAGGACCTTCTCGAAGACGTTCCCGTAGCCGTGCAACCAGACGATGCCCTCCGAGCCGCGCGCCTCGAACCGGTCCACGAAGAAGCCTGTTCCTCCGAAGAGCATGTTGGACACACCCTTCACCCGGTTGAACGTGTAGTCGACGTTGCCGGTGGCAGCCAGGAACTGGTGCTCCCGGACCAGGATCGTCTGCCCTGGTCGAAGGTGCAGCGAGAGCACGTGGCCCGGGTCGTCCCGCGAGAACGCGACCTCGCCACGGCTCTGGGTCTCCGTCATGAACACCGGCATGCCCGCGATGACGCGTTTGAAGGCACCCTGGAGGTGATGCATCCCCACCTGCATCGCCGGGTCCTTCCAGAGGATCACGTGGTGTTCGAAGAAGATCGGCAGGCTTCCGTCCGTCCGGACGTGGAGAACCGGAACCAGCTCACCCTCGATCCGGTACGTGAGTCCCGGGCCCGTTCCCTCATCGATCTTCGTCGGCAGGATCGTGGGCGGGGTCGGCATGGCGGGCCTCCTTGGGTCCTCGCGCCCTCGAGGACGGCGCCTCGACGAGCGTCGTCAGGATAGCGGGGAGGCGGAGCGGCCCGATGGCCGGGGAGCGTGCTCCCTGGCGCCTCGAGCGAGATCACGGGCGCTCCGCGAGATCACGGGCGCCCCGCGAAGCGATGGTGCCGAGGGTGAGATTCGAACTCACATGAGCTTTCGCCCAACCGATTTTAAGTCGGCCGCGTCTGCCGGTTCCGCCACCTCGGCATCGAGGAGGGAATCGTAACGCCCGCCGGCTCGGCGGGCGTTACGTGGATGGAACGTGGAGGCGACGGTGGGATTCGGACCCACGCATAGAGGTTTTGCAGACCTCCCCCTTAACCACTTGGGTACGTCGCCCCTGGAATGCCGGCGGGGGTACCGGCGATGCTGGCTGGCCCTCGAGGATTCGAACCTCGGTTCACGGATCCAAAGTCCGCTGTCCTACCACTAGACGAAGGGCCAGCGGGACGCGCTCACCTGACCGTGGTGCGTGCTCGAGAGGGAATGGAGCGGAAGACGGGACTCGAACCCGCGACCCTCACCTTGGCAAGGTGATGCTCTACCAACTGAGCCACTTCCGCTCGATGACCGCGCCCGGGGTGATGGTGCCGAGAGGCAGACTTGAACTGCCGACACCGCGATTTTCAGTCGCGTGCTCTACCAACTGAGCTATCTCGGCCCGCAGGCCCCGCCGGACGTCCCCGCCCGTCGGCGTTCGAGAAGGTACCACGGGCGGCCCATCGTCGGCAAACTCAACCAGCCAGGAACGGCCAGCCGGGAGTCGCGCAGCGCCGGGCGCCTGTGCGCCCCGTG
>CAZKXK010000058.1:0-10807 GCA_964556585.1 uncultured Anaerolineaceae bacterium | reverse complement strand
CCGGGCATCGCCGCTGCCGGCGCAACGATGTCCCGCGAGCGGATCCGGGCCGAGCGGGCCCGCACGCTCCGACGCCTCGGCCGCCCCGGAGAGGCTGCCGCCGCCTGGCAGGCGATCGCCATCGCCGGCGGGCCAGGCTCCGCCGGGGCCTGGGTCGAGGTCGCGAAGGTGCGCGAGCACGCGCTCGACGATGACCACGGGGCGCTCGCCGCAACGGCGGCGGCAGAGGTCGCCACGGAGCGCTCGCGGCTCCTTGGGCGGTCCGACGCCTCGCTTCCGGACGCCCTCGCGCGGCGACGGCGCCGGCTCGCCGCGCGGCTCGGCCGCCCCGGGCATGGACCGCCCGCGGCCGACGTCCCGGTCGCTCCCCGGTGATACGCTCGGTGCACCTGCCGCCGCACCCCGGAGCACGCATGCCCGCCTTCGACGTCGCCGCGATCCGCGCCCAGTTTCCGGCACTCCGCCGGCGGCAGGACGGCCGGCCGGTCGTCTTCCTGGACGGGCCGGGCGGCACGCAGGTCCCCGACCGGGTGATCGACGCCGTGGCCGGCTACTACCGGACCATGAACGCGAACAGCGGCGGCTCCTTCGTCACCAGCCGGGCCAGCGACAGCATGGCCGAGGCCGCCCACGCGGCGGTCGCCGCCTTCCTCGGCGCCGGCTCCCCGGGCGAGGTCAAGTTCGGCTACAACATGACCACGCTGACGTTCCATGTCAGCCGGGCGATCGCCGCCACCTTTGCCGCCGGGGACGAGATCGTGGTCACGACCCTCGACCACGAGGCGAACGTCTCGCCGTGGCGCGCGATCGCCGCGGACCGCGGCCTCGTCGTTCGCACGGTCGACATCCACCCGGAGGACGGGACCCTGGACCTGGACTCGCTCCAGGCCGCCCTCGGGGATCGGACCCGGCTGGTCGCGTTCGGGTACGCCTCGAACGCTCTGGGCACGATCAACCCGGTGGCCGAGATCGTCCGGCGGGCGCACGCGGCCGGGGCGCTCACCTACCTGGACGCGGTGCATTTCGCCCCGCACGGCTCGATCGACGTGCAGGCCCTCGACACCGACTTCCTGGTCTGCTCGGTGTACAAGTGGTTCGGGCCACACCTCGGGGCGCTCTACGGGAAGGCTGCCGTGCTGGACCGCCTGCCCGCCTACAAGGTCCGCCCGGCCCACGATCGCTATGAGACCGGGACGCCCTCCTTCGAGGCGTACGCCGGCACGCTCGCGGCGGTCGACTACCTCCGGGAGGTCGGCCGGAGGTACGGCGGGGCCGCCGACGATGCCGGCGCGGGCGACGCCCGTGGCGAGCTCACGGCCGCGATGGCCGCGATCGCGGCCTACGAGCGTCCGCTCGCCCGCCGGATGCTGGCCGGCCTCCGTGACATCGCGGGCCTGCGCGTGTGGGGGATCGCGGACCCGGCCCGGATCGGCGAGCGCACACCGACGTTCGCGGTCACGCTCGCGGGGGTGGCGCCGGCGGAGGCCGCCGCGGAGCTCGGCCGGGCGGGTATCTTCGCCTGGGACGGCGATTTCTACGCGCGCGGCGTCATCGAGCGCCTCGGCCTCGCCGCGCTCGGCGGGGTCCTGCGGCTGGGCCTCGCGCACTATTCCACCGCGGACGAGGTGGATCGGACGCTGGAGGCCCTGGCCCGCATCGCCGCGGCGGCGCACGCCGGGCCGCGCCCGCTCGCCCGCTAGAATCGGACCCCAAACGCAGGCAAAGGAGTTGCGGTGTATTTCTACGAGCTCCACGAGGGCGACGACGAGCTCTTCTCCGACGTCCTCCTCGCCCGCGAGGAGGAGATGCCGGCGGATGACTTCTTCGAGCTTGTCCAGGGCGTCCGCAGGCAGGTCCAGGCCCACCACGAAGAGGACACCCTCATCGAGGCGATCGCGGTCGAGCTCGAGCGGAACTACGCCTTCCTCTTCGTCTCCGACGAGCGGATCACGGCGGCGGTGAACGTATCGCCGGACGAGGACGACAACTTCCTGATCGCGTCGGAGGACGAGTTCAGCGTGCTGGGCCTGTCGAACGCCGACTACCGGGGTGCTTTCGCCGACTACGTCGACGAAGACGGGGGCTCCGCGAAGGACTGACCCGGCGCACCGGCGAGCCGGCGTCCGACGGCCGCCAGGTTCGGCACCGCGGCCAGCCCCGGTCCCTCGACCGTGAACGACGCGACGGCGGCAGCGAAGGCGACGTCCGGGACGCGCCAGGGGTCCCCCGCGCCGTCACCCGCGCCACCCCCCGCGCCGTCACCCGCGCCACCCCCCGCGCCGCCGGAGCGCGTGGACGGCCCTGCGGAGTGAACGAGGCTGGCCACGAGCGCCGCCAGGAACGTGTCGCCGGCGCCCGTCGCGTCCACCTCGCCCGCGACGGCGAACGCGGGGTATCGCCCCATCGCGCCCAGGCCGCCGGCTGTCGCCCGGCCATAGACCCCGCCGCCTGCGCCGGCGGTGACGACGAGCCACGCGCCGGGCTTCAGGAACGGCGCGAGGTCCCCCGGCCGGGTGCCGGGCACGAGATCGTGCTGGCTGAGCGCCACCAAATTCGCCCGGGCGACCAGGCGGCCGGATTGCGGACGCCGGCGCGTCACGGACCCCCCAGCGCGCAGCGTGCGCAGCAGTCCTTGCCAGCCGAGCGCCATGAACGCATCGACGCCGATCACCTCCAACCAGGCATCGGGCAGCTCCGCGGCGACCGGCGCCAGGATCCAGGCCGCCGCGTCCGCCCAGCCGGGCGGCAGGGCGACCGGCGCCAACGGGGAGCCCGGGTCGAGGCAGTCCTGGCGGCGCCGCCCGCTCGCCTCAACGTTCCGGAAGACCGGCCCATGCGCGAGCGGGACGCGGAGCAGCGCGACGCCGGCCCGCGTGAGAAGCTCCAGCTCGTGCGCGTCCCGGGCCTGGGGATCCAGGCCGATCACGGCAGCGGTCCGGACGCCCAGCCTCGCGCTCGCCAGCGCCGCGTAGCTCACCCCGCCACCCAGCCGCCAGCCCCGCGGGTCGTCCGCGACAAGGTCCCGGCTCGCCGAGCCGACGACCACCACCTCCGGCGGGCGGCGTCCCGCCAGCAGCCCGGGGGCGCCGCCGACTGGCCCGCGGGTCACTTCGAGAACAGGACCTCGAGGACGTCGCCGTCGCGGACCCGGTAGGTCTTGCCCTCGGATCGAAGCTTGCCGTGCCGGCGGGCTTCCGCCATGGTCGCCAGCGCGAGCAGGTCCTCGTACGGCACCGTCTCGGCCCGGATGAACCCACGCGCGAGGTCGGTGTGGATGGCCGCGGCAGCGTCGACGGCCGTGGAGCCGTCCGGGATGGGCCAGGCCCGAACCTCGTCCGGCCCGGCCGTCAGGAACGAGATGAGACCCAGCAGCCGATACGAAAGCCCGATCACGCGGTCGAGCGACGACTCGGTGATTCCCAGCTCGTCGCCGAAGACGGCGGCCTCCTCCGGGTCGAGCTGGCCCAGCTCCATCTCGATCCTGGCGGAGAGCGAATCGATGAGCGCGTGACGGTGCGGGTAGCGCGCCGCCAGATCGGCCACCCGGCCCGGCGCGGCCGCCAGGTCGCGCTCGCCGACGTTCAGCAGGACCAGCACCGGCTTCTGGGTCAGGAACCGGAACCCGCGCAGGCGTTTCTCGTCGTCCGGGTCGAGCGTTTCGTCGCGGATCGGGTGGCCGTCGACGAGCCGCGCGCGCAGCTGGTCCAGGAGCACCGCCTCGCGCTCGTTCGCCTCGCGCTCCGCGGGCGATCCGTGCCGTCCCGCGCCGCGCAGCCGCTCGAGCCGTCGGTCGACGACTGCCAGGTCGGCGAGCACGAACTCGAGGTCCAGCTGCTCCAGGTCCCGCCACGGGTCCACCGAGCCGGCCGGGTGGGGCAGCGCGGGGTCATCCCAGCCGCGGACCACGTGGAGCAGCGCGTCCGCGTCGCGCAGGCGGGCGAGGTGCTCGGCCGGCAGCTCCTCGGTGCCGATCCGCCCCTCCGACGAGGCGGGCGGCGCCGGAAGGTCGATGTACGTCACGTCCGCGTGGACGATCTTCCGGGGATGGAAGATCTCCGCCAGGCGGTCCAGCCGCGGATCCGGCACCTTGACCACGCCGACGTGGAGCTCCATCCCGCCGAAGCCGCCGGTCTGGACGTTTCCCCGGGTCAGCGTATTGAAGACGGTGGTCTTGCCCGACCCGGCGAGTCCCACGATCGCGATCTGCATGGCGTCAGTATCCGGCCGCGGGGTCCACCCGGTTGTGGAGCGGCTCCCCGGCAACGTAGCGCCGCAGGTTCGCGGCGAAGAGCTCGACGCTCCGGTCCAGGACGCGGCCGCTCGACCAGGACGTGTGCGGCGTGAGGATGACATTGGGCAGGTCGTAGAACGGCGAGCCCGGTGGCAGCGGCTCGTCGCGGAACGCGTCCAGCACCGCGCCGCCCAGCCGGCCCTCGTCGAGCGCGCGGAGCAGTGCCCGCTCCACCACCAGGCGGCCGCGCGCCACGTTGACCAGCCACGCCGTTCGCTTCATCAGCGCGAGGGCCCGGTCGTCCACGAGGTCCTCGGTCTCCACGGTGAGGGGAAGCGCCAGGATCACGAAGTCCGAGGCAGCCAGCAGGTCGCCGAACGCGTCCGGACCGCGGAGCTCCACGTTGGGAGGAAGCGGCGGCTCGCCGGGCCGCGGCCCAGGATCGCGGCGCATCGCGATGATCCGCGGTTCGAACGGGGCGGCGAGCTCCGCAACGGCCCGCCCGATGCTCCCGAACCCGACGATGCCGAGCGTGACGTCGCGAAGCTCGCGTCCCTCCAGGGGCTGCCAGGTCCGCTCCGCCTGGAGCTCCAGCAGCTGCGGGAGCCGGCGGCTCACGGCCAGCACCATCATCAGCACGTACTCGGCGATCGGCCGGCTGAAGACGCCCCGTGCATTGGTGATCCAGAGCCCCCGCGCGCGCGCCGCGGGAGTGAGGAGGCGCTCGACTCCGGCCGCCGCCGAGTGGACCCAGCGCAGCGACGGCGCGCGCGCCAGCAGGCGCTCGTACGCGTCGGCGGCCAGGAACCCGTGGAGCAGCACCTCCACATCGTCGATCGGCCCGTCCGCGAGCCCCTCGTGGGAGAGCATGACGAGCCGCGCCCCCGGGGCGGCCGCGGCGATCCTCGCGACGTCCTCGGGTCGGTAGCGGGCAGACAGGATCGGCGAGAGCGCGATCGCGCGCGGCGCTCCGTCGCCACCCCCGGGGCCCGGGTTGCCGGCCCGGGGCCGGCCGGTCACGCGGCCCTCCCCAGGACGCGTCGGCACCAGCGCTCCGGGTGATCGAGCTCCTCGTCGCGCGGCAGCGTCTCCGGCCCGTCCCACAGCCGCCGCAGCGCCGGCGAGCCGCCGATCCGTTCGATTCCCGCGACGAACCGCTCGCCGCGCGCGTACTGCTCCATCTTCAGGTCGAGGCCGGTGACGCGCAGGATCGCTCGCTCCATCGGCGACCGCGACGCACGCCGGGCGTGGAACCGGGCCGAGATCGTCTCGACGCCCGGCACGAGGTCCCTGCCGACCGAGTCCATGACGTGGTCCCCGAATCCCTCCAGCAGGCTCATGATCGCCTGCGTCTCGCGGAAGAGCGACCGCTGCTCGTCGGACATGAACCGCTCCAGCCAGTGACCGTCACCGCCGCGCAGGGCGCGCCCGACAGCCCGCGCCGCGCCGCCGCCGAGCGACGACGTGCTCCGCGAGAAGGCGGTCAGCTGGCGCTCCAGGCGCTCCGCCAGGTACGGCCGCAGCCACGGGTGGGCCTCGAACTCGAACGCGTGGGTCGTCTCGTGGAGCGCGATCCAGGTCCGGAAGGGCGCCGCGTCGACGCCCAGCGCAGCGGCCGTCGCGCGGATGTTCTCCTCCACGAAGAGCAGCTGGCCCGGCTCGGTCTCCGCCGAGAGGAGGGCCAGGTCGTACTGGCCGAGGACCCGCTGCCCCATGAACCCGAGCAGGAACCCGAGCTGGCGCGTGGTGACCCAGCGGTTCGCGAGCGCCATGGAGGCCTTGACGAGGCCGGCACCCCGCGGCACCAGCTGGTCGAGCAGCTCGCTCTCGAGCTTCCCGAAGAGACCGGCGAACGTGACGAGGTTCGCCTCCACCCAGCCGGCCCGGTCGACCACCGCGACGCGGTCCACGATCCCGGGCAGTGGGGCGCCGAGCGCGGCCTCGAGCGCCGGCACGACCCGCGCCATCGCGGCCCGGTAGGCCGGCTCGGTCGCAGCGATCTCCGGGACCGTCAGGCGGCCCGGCGCGCGCCGGAGACGGGCTTCGGCGAACCGCCCGACCGCCCGCCAGTCCACCAGGCCCGTGCGCGCCTCGTCCTCGGCACGTCGGGCCAGCACCGTCACGGCCGCGCCCACCGCTGCGCCCACGAGGAATCCGGCCTGCCAGACGCCGCCGGCCGGCCTGGCCTCCGAGCCGCGTGTCCCTGGACGTCGGGCAGCCATCTCCCGGGATCTCAGGCAGCGCCCGCGCCGACCGCGATCGACTCGGCCAACGGGAAGGCGTCGCCGAACAGGCGGCTGGCCAGGACCTGGAACGCGCGGAGGTCGCCTGTCGTGAGCAGGCGGCGGGTCGGCGGTGCGGCGCGCTCGGCCGGCGCGTCGTGCCCGGCGCGGCCCGCATCGGCCGCGGTCCCGCGCGACGTGCCCGGCGCCTCCAGGCCGTTGACGGAGAGCAGCTCCGCGAGCGCTCCGGCGGTCGCCGTCGCGCTGTCGACGATCGCGACCCCCTCCCCTGCCGCGGCCTGGATGATCGGCCGTAGCAGCGGGTAGTGCGTGCACCCGAGCAGGAGCGTGTCGATCCGCGCCGATGCGGGGAGCGAGTGGATGAATTCGCCCGTGCCGTCGCGACGTCCGAGCAACGGCCCCAGCGCCTCGGCGACTGCCCGCACGGCCTCGCTGCCAGCCAGCACGCCCGCCTCCACCAGCGGCACGAGCGACGGGGTGGCGTGCTCATAGACCTCGACCGCGGGGTTCTCCTCCTTGATCGCGTCGAAGTAGGCGTGCGAACGGATCGTGGCCGGAGTCGCGATCACGCCCACCCGGCGGGTCCGCGTGGCGAGCGCGGCCGCCTGCGCCCCCGGCCGGATGACTCCCAGGACGGGGATGTCGTAGCGGCGCCGGTACTCGCCGAGGGCGACCGCCGTGGACGTGTTGCAGGCCACGACGAGCGCCTTGACGTCGGCATCCACGAGGCGGTCGAGGCATTCGATCGAGAAGCGCCGAACCTCGGCATCCGGGCGCGTCCCGTACGGCGCCCGCGCATTGTCGCCGAGGTAGGTGAGGCTCTCGTGCGGTGTCCGGCGGACGATCTCGCGCAGCACGGTCAGCCCGCCGACGCCGGAGTCGAAGACGCCGATCGGACGCGGATCGGCCATCGGCTCAGCGCCGCACGGCCGCCAGGGCCGGTGCCTTCATGATCGCGGAGGCGACCGCCATGACGTCGAGGCTCACCTGGGCATCCGGGTTCGCGAGCACGAACGGCACGCCCTCGTTGTTGGCCTGGACCACGAGCCGGCCGTCGGACACGATCGAGTGCTCGGGTGCCCGACCGAGGACGCGGGCCAGGTCCTCGGACTTCATCCCGCCCGCCGAATCCGCCCGGTTGACCACGTAGCGGATCTTGGTGGCCGCGTAGCCGATCGCCCGGAACGCGTCGGAGACGGCCTGCGTGTTGCGCAACGTCGTGGAGTCGTACGTCACGATCTCGAGGATCGTGTCGGCCGCGTCCAGGACCGCGAGCGTCACGTCGCCCAGGGTGGCCGGCAGGTCGATCACGACTGCCTCGTAGACGCGACGCAGCAGGGACAGGACCTTCTCGACGTCACGGGCGCTGATCATCTCGGCGAGCTCCACGCGGGATGGCGCGAGGAGGATGTCGATGCGGGAGGGGTCACGCCACAGCACGTCCGCGAGGTCCGCCTCGCCGATCCGGTCGGTCGGCAGGTCCAGGATGGACGGCGCGTCCGCGGGCACCTTGAGGAGCGAGCGGAGATCGCCGAACTGGAAGCACGCGTCCACCAGGCAGGTCTTCCGACCCTGGCCGGCCAGCGCGACCGCGAGGTTGAAGGCGAGCGTCGTCCTGCCCACGCCGCCCTTCGGGGCGTAGACCGCGACCACCGACGAACGGCCCGCCGTATCGGCGGACGAGGCCTTCTGGTGCGCCGAGTTGACGACGTTGACCAGCTCGAAGCCCGAGAACGGCATCGAGAGGACGCCCGCGATCCCGGCGGCGGCGTTCGGCTCGACCGGGCTCTGCGGAACCGTGAGCACGACGAGGGGGATCGCCGGCCCGACCTCACGGATGAGCTCGACCACGCGACGGGCCTTGGTCCGGCCCTGGAGCAGCCAGTCGACGATCACCACGTCCGGACGCAGCTGCTGGACCTGCGCCGCCGCCCGGCCGCCGTCCGCGACGACGTCGACGAGCTTGATGGACTGCTGGGCGTCGAGGAGGCCGCGGACATACTGGGCGACCTGCGGCACGTCCTCCACGAGGAGGAGGCGAATCTGGCTGGCGGGCGACGACATCAGGGCGACGATACCAGACTCAAGTGGTGGAGCCGGGCCTCCGGGCGAGCAGGATCAGACGGTCGTCGTGCGGCCCCAGCGTCTCCAGGTCATAGCCGCCGGCGATGAGCTCCACCCGGAGCCCCGCCGACTCCGCCAGGGCTCGTTGCTCATCCGCCGATGTCAGCCGGACGACATCACGGCGGAACCACCGGATCGGCGGCTGGCCTGGGTCGCCCTCGTCGAAGAACGTCGTGAGGGCCACCGTGCCCGTCGCGGCGTCGAACTGGGCGGCCGCCGTCTTGGAGACCCAGCCGCCATGCTCCGGGTCGCGTCGCAGGTACTCGTGGTGGAGACGCCCGTCATAGCGGGCGAGGTCCGCGGCGTCGGGGAGCCAGGCGTCCATCGCGGCCAGCCCGCCGGGCGCGAGGTGGCTCGCCATCGCCCTCCAGGCAGCCTGCTGGGCCTCGCGGGTGCGAAGGAGGAGCATCGAGTTGAGGGCGACGAACGCCAGCCGGTACGTGCCGGCGCCTGGCAGCTCCAGCCCCGCGACATCGGCAAGCACGAGCTCCAGGCGCGGCCGGGCGTCCTCGTCCGCGGCGGCCGCCCGGGCCGCCGCCCGGTCGAGCATGGCCGGGTCGAGGTCGACGCCGGTGACCACGAGGCCGGCCTCCGCGAGCGGGACCGCCAGGCGGCCGGTCCCGCACATCAGCTCCAAAATCGGGCCGCCGGTCTTCTCGGCGAGGGCGAGCCAGAGGTCGAGATCCCCGGGATCGTCCAGCAGGTCCAGGTCGTAGAGGCGCGCGAGCGCATCGGCGAGCGCCTCGGGCTCGGGGTCCCCTGTCGCGCGGGTCATGGGCGACGCGCCCCAGGGCCGGCCAACCGCACCGCGTCGGCGGGATCGTTCACCTCGGTCACCCGAGGCTCCTCCGCGCCGGGAGCGCCACGGAACTCCTTCCACGCCGTGTCCACCAGCGCCGGATCGAGCAGGAGGTCCAGCGCGGTCCGGGCCACCAGCGAGGCCGCCAGGAGCGTGGTCTCGTCCGCCCGCGGCGTCGCCGCCGCCCGGAGCGATTCGATCGAGTGCCAGGCCACGCCATGGTCACAGATCGCCAGCGACGGGTGGATCGTCGGCACCGCACGCGACACGTTGCCCATGTCCGAGCTCCCGATGTGCTCCGGGTCCACGCCCTCGTCGACGCGTCCCATCGCCTCCATGTTGGCCCGCCAGAGACCCGCCAGCGTTCGATTGTCCTTCATCGTGGTCGAGCCGCCCGAGAAGGTGACCTCGCCGGTCACGTCGGCCATCATCGCGGCGCCCGACACGAGGGCGCGGAAACGCTCGCGCATCGACTCGAAGTACACCTGGTCCGTGCTCCGGATCATGAAGCGCGCGGTGGCCCGGTCCGGGATGATGTTGGCCGCGGTCCCGCCCTCGAGCACGATCCCGTGGACCCGCGCGTGCTGGGGCAGCTGCTGGCGCCAGAGCCCGATCGCCTGGAGCAGCAGCACGACCGCGTCGAGCGCGTTCCTGCCCTCCCAGGGCTCGCTGGCCGCGTGCGCCGCCTTTCCCGAGAACGCGACGTCCACGTCCTCGCTCGCCAGCAGGACGCAGTTCACCATGTCCCGGTCGGCGGGGTGGAAGAGGAGCGCCGCGTCGAGCCCCTCGAAGAGCCCGTCGTCCAGCATGAACTGCTTGCCGCTGCCCCGTTCCTCGGCCGGGGTGCCCAGGAAGACCACCTCGCCGGCGAAGGCGTCCCGCACGGCCGCGAGGGCGATCGCCGCGCCGACGCCGGAGGCCGCCATCGTGTTGTGGCCGCAGCCGTGGCCGAGGCCAGGCAACGCGTCGTATTCCGCCAGGACGCCGATCCGCGGACCGTCCGGGCCGAGCCCGCCGCTGAGCCGGCCGCGAACCGCGGTCGCCAGGCGCCCGGCCGGGTGCTCCACGGCATAGCCGTGAGCGGCGATCGCTTCCGCGACGCGCGCGGCGGCGCGATGCTCCTCGAAGGCGGGCTCGGGATCGGCGTGGATCGCGTGCGACAGCGCCAGGATCTCGCCGCGGCTCGCCGTGACGGCGGCGGTTGCGCGGGCCTTCAGCTCGGATAGGGCTGGCATGAACGACCTCCAGGTCGGGACGCGAAGGTGCGACTCAGCGCTCGATGGACAGGGTGAGCTCGGCGAAGACGACCAGCACGACCACGAAGACGGCGATGGGCAGGCTCAGGATGTCCTGCAGGCGGAGGGCCACGAACAGCCCGACCACCAGCCCCACCCACAGGCCGCGGCGCGC
>CAZKXK010000057.1:0-10833 GCA_964556585.1 uncultured Anaerolineaceae bacterium | reverse complement strand
GGGCGGCGCGGGCCGCCCCTCCTTCGCTGCGAAGGTCGATGAGGACCGGGCGCTAGGACGGCTCCCCCGGATCCGGCACGGCCGGGGCGCGCATGGCCTTGGCGACGTACCAGACGAAGATCGCGGCGCCGGTCGCGGCGAAGAGGCCGATGCAGATCCAGAACAGGGGACGCGCCACCGCCATGTTCGACGTGCTCACGAGCAGGGCCGGGATGTTGCCCAGGTTGGTCTGGTCCTGGGCCTCCATGCCGTAGACCTGGGGGACGATGTACAGGATCGAGGCGATGATCAGGAGCACGCTCTCCAGGCGGAACGCCCCCGGGTCTTCGTCCGCGTCACGGACGAGCTTGACGGCGAGCGTCCAGAAGAGCACGACCACGGCGAGGGGGGCCGTGATCGGGAGCCCGTCGCCGGTCAGGTAGAAGTTCGGCATGAGGAAGACCATGCTCAGCCCGAGGGTGATCACCAGCAGGCCGTCGCGGAACAGCACGTAGGAGAGCCACCACACGTCGCCGCCGAAGCGGAGCGTCAGTCGCCGCAGGAACCGGATGATGTAGGGGCGGGCGAAGTGCAGGATCAGGGTGAACGACCAGAGGATGGGCAGGACGGCGGCGACCGAGGCCACCATCCACCCCGCGCCCCCGGAGGTCAGCGTCGTCGCGAGCTGGTCGGCATTCAGCGGTGCGTTCATCGGGTCGTCTCCGGGACTGCTGGGGCGGCAGGCCGCCGCACGCCGGTCTGACGCAGGTTGTAGGCGGCTGCCGCGATCCCCATGATCCCGACCAGAGCGGCCGACAGGTAGCAGAGCGGGAGCGCGACGTCAGGGTTGGACGAGGACACGAGGGCCGAGACGATCCCCGGCAGGTGCGCGCCGTGGAGCTGGGTGCCCTGGACACCGATCAGGTACGGCCCGATGTAGAGCGTGGCGCCCACGGCCAGGAGCAGGATCTGCCACTGGTAGCCGCGCCGGTCGCCGTCACCCTTGGTCATGAGCTTGATCAGGAGCACCGCGAAGGCGCACGCGGCGGCGATGCCGCCCGTGACAGGGAGATCCTGGGCCTTCACGACGTCCGGGTAGAAGAAGATGAAGCTGCCCAGGAAGACCTGGACCGTGAAGATGTCGCGGACCGCGACGTAGATGATCCACCAGAGGTCCGCTCCCAGGCGGAGCGTGAACTTGCCGGTCGTGGCCGCCATGTAGGGCCGCCCGAGGTGCAACGCCAGCACCAGGAGCCACAGGACGACGAGCGCCGCGGCGATCGTGCCCTCGACGAACGCCTCGCCGGCGCTGAACAGACCAGATACCTGGTCGGGCGTCATTGGAGATCACCTCCTGCGATCGACTGCGTCGCCGCTGGCGCGGGCGACAGGGCTGGGACCGGGTGGACGTTCTCGTGCGGGCCGCGGCCGGCCACGACCGTGACGCTGGGACAGCCGTAGACGGCGTCGCAGCGGAAGCAGCGGGATGCCTCCGAGCGGGCGACGTTCTCCGCGAAGCCGGCCTGCGTGGCGGCGAACGTTCCGAGCTGGACGACCGGGAGCGGCGCGTGCGCGCGGGGCCGGCTCGCGAGGTCCACGGACAGCGTGCGCTCGGGCGCCGTGGGGTACCGGACCGCAGCCATGATCTCCGCCTCGCCATCTCGGGCGCCGGCCAGGTACTCGTGGATGGAGGCCGCGGCGCGCCGCCCGGCCGCGACGGCGTCGATGATCGTCTTGGGACCGGAGACGACGTCGCCGCCGGCGAAGATCCCGGCGCGGCCGGTTGCCAGGGTGTGCGGGTCGGCCACGATGCCGGCCCAGCCGCTCACCTCGATGCCGGCGCCCTCGGGGAGGATGGATGGATCCGGTTCCTCGCCGATCGCCACCAGGATGGTGCTGGCCGGGACGTCGCGGATCGCGTCGGCGACCGCGGCATAAGTCGCGCGCCCGTGCTCCATGCGGCCGGTGGGTCGCTGCTCCTGGACCCGGAGCGCCATCACGGCGCCTTCGCGACCGACGACCTCCGTCGGAGCGAGCCCGGCGAGGATCGTGATCCCCTCGCGCTCAGCGGCCTCTACCTCCTCTTCCTGGGCCGGCATGTCTCCGCGACCGCGCCGGTAGACGATCGTCACGGAGTCGGCTCCCGACCGCCAGGCTGAACGGGCCGCGTCCATCGCTGTGCTGCCACCACCGACCACGACGACGGGGCCGGAGAGGCGTGGCTTCTCGCCGAGGTTGACCTCCTTGAGGAAGCGCGTGGCCGGGATCACGGCGCGGAGGTCATCGCCGGGAACGCCCAGGCGCCGGCTCTTCGACGCGCCGGTTGCCAGGAAGACCGCCTTGAAGCCCTCGCGCTCGAGATCGCCCAGCGTGAAGTCGCGGCCCATCGCCGTGTCGAGGCGGAGCTCGACCCCGAGCCCCACGATCCGCTCGATCTCCTGGCGCAGCACGGACCGCGGGAGGCGATACTCGGGGATCCCGATCGCCATCATCCCGCCGGGCACCGGCATGGCCTCCATGACCGCCACCCCGTACCCGAGCCGGGCCAGGTAGTAGGCGGCCGACATGCCGGCGGGGCCACCGCCGACGATGGCCACGCGCTCGTCCCGCTTGGTCGCGGGCGGCGGGACCGCCGGCAGCTTCCCGTGCTCCACGGCGAAGCGCTTGATGGTCCGGATCGCGATCGGCTCGTCGAGCGTGCCGCGGCGGCAGGCCGCCTCGCAGGGTGCCGTGCAGATCCAGCCACAGACGGACGGAAACGGGTTGACCTCCGCGGCGACCGCATAGGCATCGTCGTACCGGCCGGCGGCGACCAGGCCGACGTAGCGGCCCGCGTCGGTGCCCGCGGGACACGCTTCCTGGCACGGCGCGATCGGGGACGCGGGACCGTCCGTCACCATCGACTGCCAGACCTGCCACGGCTCCGGCCGCGAGCGGGTGCGCCAGGTGAAGAGGTCGCCGAACGGCGAGTCGTGGACCGGCTTGAGCGCTTCGCGGGTGATCGCGGACAGCGGCATCCAGCCTCCCTCGTCGGGGGCGGGCCGCTCCACCGGGCCCTGGCGCGCGACCAGTGGCGTCGGCTCCTTCATGACCGCGAGCGTCATCACGTTCGGCGGGCACTCGCGAATGCAGATGGAGCAGCCGATGCACTCGCCCACCTGGACGGGGTGCTCCATCATCCAGGGCAACGGCCTGCCGCCCTCGCTGCCCACCTCGACACCGGGAGCAGCCGGCCGGCTCATGTCGAGCGCCTCGACCGGGCAGACGTCCATGCAGACGCCGCAGTTGATGCAGTTGGCGTGGTCGATGTCGATGCGATAGCCCATGGCCTGCCTCCAGACGGATCCGGCAGGCCGAGCATGCGGGCCGCTGTCGCACGGCGCCACCTTCGGTCGGGCGGGAGGCGGGCCTGCCCGATCGGATGGGCGGTGGGGGCCATCTGGCCCGGGCCGTTCGGCTCGCCACTCCGGGGCAGGCGCGGGAGCACGCGGCGGCGCGGGCGGGAGCGCGCAGCGACGCGGGCAGGCACTCGGCCGTGGACGGCGCGGGCCGCGGGCCGCAGGTGGTCGGGCTCGTACGCGAAACGCACGAACTCGACCCAGCCGTGCGGCAGACGCACGCGCTCGCCGGGACTTGCCGGCCGGGCGGCCCAGCGGGGTCACCGAACGCTTCCCGAGGAGCAGATCTCAACAAAAAGGCCGAGCTCGTGCGTTCGGTGCACAGTCTCGACCTCGAAACCTGCCCGCGGGCCCGGCTGCGGGCCTGGTCGTCCATTTGGCGCACAGGGCGCGCGCTGAGGCGCTGCGTCGGTCAGCCTAGCGTTCGGGGATCAACCCTTCGCGCACCGCCCGCGCCGCCACCTCCGTGCGGCTGCCTGCGTGGAGCTTCTCCAGGATGTTGCGGAGGTGAAACTTCGTGGTGTTCTCGGAGATGCCCAGCTCCGCGGCGATCTCCTTGTTCCGCAGGCCGGCGACCACCAGCCGAAGCACCTCCACCTCGCGGTCGGTCAGGTGGTCCGGGCCCGGAACGGCTCCGCCCCCTCCGCCGGCAACGGACCGAGCCGTCGGGCGGGCGACCTCGGCCAGGATCCGCGCCGCGGTGACCGGCGAGATCGCCACCTCGCCGCGCTCGACGGCCGCGAGCATGGCCCGGAGCTGGTGGGCCTCCAGGTCCTTGAGAAGGTACCCACGGGCGCCGGCCTTGATCGCCGTGAAGAGATCGTCCTCGTCCTCGCTGGCGGTGAGCATCACGATGGGGATCTCCGGGTGGAGCGCCGCAAGGCGCGCCGTCGCCTCGATGCCGCTGCCGCCGGGCATCCGGACGTCCATCAGCACGAGGTCGGGACGGAGCCGGTCGGCGAGCTCCACCGCCGCGTCGCCGTCGGACGTGACGCCGACCACCTCGTGACCCCAGGCCCCGAGCAGGGACGCGACGCCATCCCGGAAGAGCGCGTGGTCGTCGGCGAGCAGGACCCGCATCAGGCGGTTGCCGGCGCAGGAACGGGTCCCGCGATCGGGCGGAACGGGACCTCCAGTCGCACGATGGCTCCCCGATCCGGATCGTTCGTCCACTCGACCGACCCGCCGACGCCGGTGGCACGCTCGGTCATCGAGCGCAGGCCGTAGTGCGGGCGGCCGTCGCGCGGTCCGGCGACGGAGAATCCGCAACCGTCGTCCCGGACCGTCACGCGGAGGCGATCTGCCGCCGCTCGCAGGTCCACGGTCACCCGCCGCGCGCCGGCATGCTTCCGGACATTCGTGAGCGCCTCCGCCACGATCCGGAATGCCTGGGTCTCCACCTCCGGGTCCAGCCGGGCACGCTCGACCTCCGGCGTGGCGTGGACCGTGATCGCCAGCTTGGCGGATTCGGCGAAGCCGGCCGCGTGGGCGCGGATCGCCGCCACCAGGCCGGCGTCGGGACCGATCGGGCTGCGCAGGCCCAGGATCGTCTCACGGACATCCACGTAGACGGAGCGCGCCGCGGCGGAGAGCTCGCCCAGGTGGATGCGCGCGTCGTCGATCCTGCCGGCCGCCAGCAGACCATCCACCGCCTGGGACTTCGTGTTCACGTACCCGAGGACCTGGGACAGCCCGTCGTGGAGCTCGCGCGCGATCCGTTCGCGCTCCCCGACGACGGCCAGCTCGCGCAGGCGCGCCTCCAGGCGCGCGTTCTCCAGGGCGATCGTGGCCTGGTTCGCGAGCGACGAGAGCGTTTCCAGGGCGTCCGCGTCGAACCCACGGACTGCGGAGGCGCCGACCGCGAGCAGCCCGATCGTCACTCCGCCGCGCTGGAGCGGCGCGGCAACGCGCGCCACGGCGGACGCCGGGGCGACGAACCGCAGGATCTGGTCGGCATCCGCCGCCTCGGGCGGGTCGGTCATGTCCGCCCCGGGTCCAGGGGCCGTCGACGTGAGCGCGCCGGGCACCGCGCTTGCCGCGCGCCGGACCAGGCGGCCGTCCGGCCCGGCGAGCAGCAGCACGACGACGTCGACGCCGAGGAGCTCCCGCGCATGGGTCACGATGGCGTCGAGGACCCGCTCGACGTCGGTCAGGGAGGCGATCGCGACGCTCACCCGGTGGAGGGCCCGGGCAGACGTGGCCCGCGCTTCCAGCTCCTCGTTGCGTCGCCGCAGCGCGCCCGTGAGCGCGTCGATGCGGCGGAAGGCGAGCGTCGCGAAGATCCCGGCGAGGACGAGCGTGGCGCCCACGACCAGCAGCGTGTCGAGCGGAAACGGGAGCGCCCGGTCCACGAACTCGTCGCTGAGCAGCTCGATCATGCCGACGATGAGCGCCGGCACGATGACGACGAGCCAGCGGACGCGATTCGACACCCGGACCTCGCAACCGACGCGGCCTGCAGACTGCCGTAGACCTCAACGGCGTGGCCAGAAGCATACGCCGCGGTCATCGCGGCTCCCGTCCCGGGCTACGGGACCTGGATGGCAGGCCTATCCCCGCATCATCGGGCGCCCGAGCAGCTGGCCTGTCATCGGCGGGTGCACCCGTGCCACGCCCGACGCCGGCGCCCGTCGCGCCCGTCGCGGGCCCGGCCGACCTGCCCGAGGGCAGCGACAGCACGAAGCGCGCCCCGCCCCCGGGCGCTTCCGTCGCGATCAGCGTCCCGCCATGCAGCTCCGCGATGCGGCGGGCGATCGCCAGGCCCAGGCCGCTCCCCGCGTCGGCAGCCGAACGTGACCCGGGCAGGCGGGCAAACGGCTCGAAGATCGCCTCCCGGGCTCCGGTTGGAACCCCGGGGCCCTGGTCGTCCTCGTACACGGACGCGATGCGACGCCCATCCTCCCCTGCCATGACCGTGACGCGGCCACCCAGCGGCGAATGGCGGGAAGCGTTGTCCACGAGGACCAGGAGAAGCTGCACCAGTCGGTCCGGGTCGCCGACCACCGGCAGCCGCGTCCCACCGTCGGCCGGCCCGACCAGGTCGATCCCGCGCTCGGCGGCGAGCGGACCCGCCCGGCGAACGGTGTCGCGGGCCACCGCGGCGAGATCGATGTGACGTCGCTCGATGGCGAGCGTGCCACGCTCCGACGCGGCAAGCGCGAGCAGGTCGTCCACCAGGCCGCCCAGACGGTCTGACTCGGCCACGATGTCCGCCACCAGGGCGTGGCCGTCTTCCGAGACGAGACCTTCCCGTTCCAGCACCTCCGCGGAGGCCCGGATGATCGCGGCCGGCGTCCGGATCTCGTGCGACGCGTCCGCCACGAACCGCCGCTCGGTGGCGATGGCCGCGCGTATCGGGACCAGCGCCCGGCCCGTCACGAAGAGCGTCACGAGCGCGGCGCCGGCGAGCCCGACCAGGCCGACCAGCGTCACGGCGAGGATGAGGCTGCCCGTCTGGCGATCGTGGAGCGTGAGCACGAACCCGGTCTGGAGCCAGCCGACCGGGCTGCCGGCCGGGCCGATCGGGAGCGTGAGGAGGCGGATCGGCACGGTGCCGTCGTCCACCGTCCGCAGGTCCCGGCCGGCCGCCCGCGCCGCAGCGACGGCCTCCTCGTCGGGAAGGCCCTGGCGCGGGACGCCGGACGGGTTGGAGACCACGCTTCCGGCGGGATCGAGGATGAGGAAGAACGTGTCCGACGCTTCGGGCGGGCGTTCATCGTTCGCGTCACCGCCTGTCGCCGGCAGCTCGCCCGCCAGGCGCTGTGACTCGGCGGTCGCCGCCTGCTCCAGGGCGTGGTCCACGTCCTGGTCGAGCGCGCCCGTCGCGACGAACGCGGTGGCCGCTCCGATGGCCAGCACGAGAGCGCCGATGAGCACGAGCGTCACGATCGCCAGCCGCTGGCGCGTCGACGCCAGCAACCGGTCTGCCGGGACGCGGCCACTCATGCGCAGATCCTGAGCGAGTACCCGACACCCCGAACCGTCCGCACGCCGGTCGTGCTGCCTACCTCCGCCAGCTTGCGCCGCACGTACGAGATGTAGAGGTCCACCACGTTCGAGTAGACATCGGGCTCGGCGCCCCAGACCGCATCCAGGACCTGCTGGCGCGTGACGACCCTGCCCTCGTTGCGGATCAGGTAGGCCAGCAGCGCAAACTCGCGCGCGGAGAGATCTACGCTCTTCTCCCCGGCCCGGGCGACGTGGCGCTCCTCGTCGAGCTCGAGATCGCCGGCCGCGAGGCGCGGCGCCGGGGCGACGGACGTGCGCCGGCCGAGCGCGCGAACCCGGGCGATCAGCTCGGCAAACGCGAACGGCTTGGCCAGGTAGTCGTCCGCGCCCGCATCGAGGCCGGCCACCCGGTCATCGACACTTCCGAGCGCTGTAAGCATGAGCGCCGGGGTCTGGATGCCGCGGGTTCGGAGCAACCGCAGCAGGTCGAGCCCGTCAAGGTCGGGCAGCATCCGGTCGAGGACCAGCACGTCGTACGGGACGGCCTCCGGGGCCGTGGCAAGGCCGAGCGCGGCGACGGCGTCGCCGGCACGATCCACAACGTTTCGCTCGGCCACCAAGACGCGGCGGATGAGCTCCGCCATCTTCGGCTCGTCCTCGACCAGCAGGATGCGCATGGATGGCATCGTCCGGGTCCGCGGCGTCCGCGTCAACGGCCGGACGGCCTTCCTGTGAGAACCCACATCCGGGCCACACGCCCCGCTCACCGCTCGGGCCGAGGATCGGACACATCATCCCGCACTCGCCGCCGACCCGGCCACGGCCACGCCAGGCGCAGACCTTGGTCGTGACGCGCCAGTCCGGCGGCAACGCCGGCGCCGGCGCCGAGGGCGACGCCGCGCACGAGCTGCAAGGAAACGAACCAGATGCCGAATCCCACCGACCTGAGACCCCGGGGCCCCGCCCCCGCGGGGATGGCGCGTTCCCTTGCCGTCCCGGACCCGCCCATGCGACACACCGCCGAGCGCGGGGCCGCCGGTCAGGCAGTGGCGCGGCCGGCTCTCCGCAGGGCCGACCCCACGGCGACTCGCCTGGCGGTGGCCGCAGGAGGGATCGCGACCGTCTCCGCCCTGATCGCCGCGATCGCCGGCGGAGCGATCCCGCCGACGGCCAATGCTGCCACTCCCCTGGCCGGCGCGGCCGCGTCCGGTTCGACCCAGGCGACCGTCCGCTACGTCTACCTCCAGTCCGGCCAGGCTGCCCCTCCGGCGGTGGTCGCGACCCCCGTGGCGCCCGCCGCGCCCGCACAGGTCCAGGCCCCCGTCGTGACGCGCCAGTCGGGTGCCCTGCCGTGACAGGCGTTCTCCCCCTCACCCCGGTCGTGGCCCGCCCGGTCGCGATCCTGCCGCGCGCCGTACGCCGCTCACGGGCGATGGGTGGAGAGCTTGGAGTTCATGTGGCTGTCCGGGACAGGGCTGCATTGGCCCGGGCCGAGCGCGATGCGATCCGCGTCGGTGCCCGGGTGACTGCCTGGGCCGGGCGCCTCACCCGGCACGACCCCTCGTCCGACCTGATGCGGGCGAACGCGGACCCGCGATCGACCCTGGCCGTCCGGCCGACGCTTGCCGCGGCGTTGGGCTGGGCCGCCGACGCGTCCGTCCTCACTGCCGGGATCGTGGATGCCACGCTGCTGCGGGAGCCCCTCGAGGCGGGGGCGCCGGCCAATGGCGCCGTGCCGCCCACGAGTGGCATGCCGCCCACGAGTGGCGTTCCGGCCACCGGCCGCACATCGCCCGGCCTGGCGGTCGATCCCCCCGCTGTCCCGACCCGGCGCCCGGCCTGGCGCCTGGATGCCTCTCGTCACCGCGGGGCGCTCCTCACCCGCGCGCCCGGTACGGCGTTCGACCTCGACGGCGTCGCGAAGGGGTGGATCGCCGATCGTGCCCTCGCCCTCCTGGACCGCTACCCCGGCGCCCTCATCGACGCCGATGGCGACCTCGCGATCCGAAGCGCGGAGGACGACGCGTGGGAAGTCGGCGTGGCCGACCCGCGCACCGCGGGAGCCCAGCTCGCCGTCTTCGTCCTGCCCGGGGCGGCCCTCGGGGCACGCTACGGCCTGGCCACGTCCGGGACGAGCGTGCACCGCTGGGCCGCTCCTGAAGGCGTGCGCCATCACCTCATCGACCCGCGCACCGGCCGGCCTGCGGCCACGGACGTCGTACAGGCAACCGTCCTCGCCGGGAGTGCGCGCACCGCCGAGTCCTGGGCGAAGACGGCGGTCGTGCTCGGCCTGGTCGCCGCGCTCGCCGTCCTGGATCGAGCCCCGATCCTGGGCGCGATCATGCTGGCCACAGACGGCCGCGTTCTCGCGGTCCCCCGCACGGCCCGCTGGCTGGCATGAAGTACCGCGGGCTCTCCCCCATCCAGCTGGGCACGATCTGGGTGATCTTCATGGTCGCCGTGGGCGCCGTCGTGGGCGCCACGGGCCCCCGCGCCGTGTCGGCGCTCGCCGATCTCAGCCAGGTGGCCCCGAGCCGCCTCCCGTGGGTGGCGACCCGCGTGGTCGCGTTCCTTTCGTACTTTGCGATCACGGGGTCGGTCGTCTACGGCCTGCTCCTTTCCACCAAGATCCTCGACGCGATCGCTCACCGTCCGGTCTCGTTCTCGCTCCACCAGGACCTGGCCGCCATCGGCTTCGGGCTGGCCGGGATCCATGGCGCCCTGCTCGGCCTGGACGCCACGGTCCCTTTGTCGCTCACGGAGATGCTCGTCCCATTTGCCGCCCCGTACCGTCCCCTGTGGGTCGGTGTCGGCCAGCTGGCGTTCTACCTCGTCGGCGTGGTCATCGCGAGCTTCTACGTCCGCCGCCGCATCGGCCAGCGGACGTGGCGCCTGCTCCACTACCTGACGTTCCTGACGTTTGTTGGGGCGACCGTTCACGGCATCATGTCGGGCAGCGACAGCGGGACCGCCTGGGCCTGGTGGAGCTACGTCGGGGCGACCGCCATGGTCGTCTTCCTCACCGGCTACCGCGTTGTCACGGGAGTCCAGGCCTCGCGCCAGCGCGCACTTCGAGCCGTCCCGGTCGCGCGGCCTGCGACGAGACTCGACCCCGTGCCGGTGCCGGCCTTCGCCCCGCTCGACCTGCGGGCGCCGCACCAGCGGCCAGCGGGCCGCCGCGACGAGGCACTGCGCGGAGGCTGAACAGCCGGTCGCCGTGCGGGCCCCGACCACCTGGCAGACGCCCAGGTCGACCCACGGCGCGGGCGCCGCTGCCGGCGGGCCACGCGGCCACTGGAACGCTTGACGGAAACGTGGCGAGGGTCCATAAATCGCGCTCATGTGACGGAGGCCCTGACGCGCGCGTCCCCGCACGGTCACCTGGAGCGCGCCGAGCCATTGGTGAGCCCGACCCGCCACGAATGATGGTGCGCCGGCGGCGGTTGTCGCCCGCGCCCAAGGGGGGTCAATCGTGCGTTCGCGTTCATTCCTGCGCCTTGCCGGCTCG
>CAZKXK010000056.1:0-10872 GCA_964556585.1 uncultured Anaerolineaceae bacterium | reverse complement strand
CTCCGCCAGGCGCCGCAACTGCTCCTTGTCGTCGAGCCCTGCGAGCTCGACCCGTTCAGGCATCGACGGACCCGGCGAAGCCCATGTGCATACGTTGATGCTGGCGCGCGGACAGCCAGATCCACAGGCGGTTCAGGGCCAACGATCGGGCACCCGCGCATGCCCGATCGGGCACCCGGGGATGCCCGGCGGAGAGCGTCCACCAGGTGGGCCGGCGCGCATCTCGAGCGCGGCACCGCGCCGACGCCTGGGAGCCCGAGCGTCTTACGCGGCGCTTACGTTGGGCGCCCCGGTGCCACCCGCGGCGCCGTAGACTCGCGGCCATGAAGCGGATCCTCGTGGTCGACGATGAGGCGAACATCGTGGAGCTGCTGCGCCTGTACCTGGAGAAGGAGGGCTTCGCCGTGATCGCCGCGCGCGACGGCGTCGAGGCGCTCGCGCTCCACCTGCGACACGACCCGGACCTCGTGATCCTGGACCTGATGCTGCCGAAGAAGGATGGGTTCGACGTCTGCCGCGAGATCCGTCGGCGCGGCGAGACCCCGATCATCATGCTCACGGCCCGCTCGGACGACGTGGACTCGATCGTCGGGCTCGAGCTGGGAGCCGACGACTACGTCACCAAGCCGTTCAACCCGCGGGCCCTCGTGGCACGGGTGAAGGCGATCCTCAGGCGCACGACCGCCACCGCCTCCGGCGCCCGGCCGATCGAGGTCGGCGCGCTGCGGCTCGACGCCCGTCGCCGCGAGGCGATGGTCGGCGAGCGGCGCCTGGACCTCCGCGCAAGGGAGTTCGACCTTCTCATCGCGCTGGCCCGCGATCCCGGCGTGGTCCTGACGCGTGACGGACTCCTGGAGGATGTCTGGGGAACCGACTTCCCCGGCGAGACTCGCACCGTCGACGTCCACGTCGGGGAGCTCCGCAAGAAGCTTGGCGACGACGGGCCACCGATCGAGACCGTTCGCGGCGTCGGCTACCGGCTGGTCCCGCCCGGCCGGGCGGCGCTGTCCCCGGCCGACCCCGGCTAGGCCACCCGGAATGCCGAAGAGCCTCGCGGGTCGACTCGCGCTGACGCTGACGGTCACGGCGCTGGCGGTCCTCATCGCCGTCGGCGGGGCGCTCTTCTTCGTCCTCCGGGGCCTCAACCGGGACGCGGCGTATGGACGCCTGCACGCCGTGGGGGCGACGATCGTCGGGCAGCTTGGCGCGCGCGCCGACCGTACTGACGTGGCCACCGCGCTCGAGACGCTGCGCGACCAGCTCGACGCGCTCGACATCACGCTCCTGTTCGTGGCCGGCCAGGGCCGTCCCCCCGTCAGCCTGACGGGAACCGCCCTCCCGACCCAGGCCCTGCCCGCCATCCCGAGTGGTGGGCGGGGCACGGCGACCGACGCGTCGCTCCGGTTCGACGACGGCACGACGCGGGAAGCGAGCGTCGTCGCGCTCACCCAGGCCGGCGCGCTCCTGCCCCGGGCGATCGTGCTGGCCACCCCCGACCGGGCCGGCGCGGAGACGCTCGCGGATCTCCTCAGGACGCTGCCGCTCGTGGGGCTGGTCCTGGTCCTCGTCGGCGGGCCGCTTGCCTGGCTGCTGGCGCGCTCCACGACCGGGCCGTTGAAGCGCCTGGCCGTCGCGACGGCCGGCGTGCCGCTGGCCGGCACCGGCCCGGAGCCGCCGCCGCTGCCCGCCGAGGGCCCCAGCGAGGTGCGGGACGTCACCCAGCAGTTCAACGCGATGCGCGCCGAGCTGGCCCGCGGCCGGCGTGCCGAGACGGAGCTGCTGGCAAACCTGCGTCATGACCTCCGTACCCCGCTCACGGTGATCGGCGGGTTCGCCGAGGCCCTGGTGGACGGCACGGCGAGCGGCGACGCGGCGCCACGGGCGGCGCGCGCGATCGCGGACGAGACGGCCCGGCTCGAGCGCCTGGTTGGTGCGCTCGGGGCGCTCGACGGGCTGGCCGACGAATCGGCCGGCCTCCGTCCCGAGCAGCTGGACGCCGCCTCCGTCCTCGCCGAGGCCAACGCCCGGTTCGCGACCAACGCGACCGCCGCCGGCGTCGAGCTCGTGACGGAGGCACCCCGGGAGACGCTCGGGTTCGCCGCGGACCGGCTGGCGATCGAGCGGATCCTCTCCAATCTCGTGGAGAACGCCCTCGCCGCGGTCGGGCCGGCCGTCGCCGGCGAACCGGCGCCGCAGGTTCACCTGGCCGCCCGGGCCGCACGCACCGTGCGGGGAGACGCGGCGGTCCTGCTGGCCGTCTCCGATGACGGGCCCGGCTTCCCGCCCGGCGGGCTCGAGCACGCGTTCGACCGCTCATACCGGGGCGACCCGTCGCGCGCCGGCCCCGGCTCCGGGCTCGGTCTCGCGATCGTGCGCGAGCTTGCGCGACGACACGGCGGCGAGGCCACGGTCGAGAACCTGGCGCCGCGGGGCGCGCGGGTCAGCGTCGTGCTGCCGGTGGTCCCGGCTACACTCGGGGCGTGACCCCGGTCTCCCCCAACCCGCCCGACGACATCGAGGCGCTGGCACGCGAGCGCGCGGCGGCCCGCACCGCGGGAGACTACGCACGCGCGGACTCCCTTCGCGCCCGGATCGAGTCGAGCGGCTGGCGGGTCGTGGATCGCGGAGCGTCGTTTCGTCTCGATCCCGCCGCGCCACCGACGATCGAGGAGGCAGGGGTCGTCCGGTACGGGAGCGCGGGTGCGGTGCCGGCGGTCCCGGACGGGCCGGCTGCCGCGCGCTTCACCGTCCTGCTCACCGCCGACGACTGGCCGGACGACACCGCCCGGATGCTGCGTGGGCTGCGGGCCCACGCGCCTGCCGGGACGCACGTCGTGATCGTCGCGAACGATCCCGCGCCGGAGCAGGCCACCCGCCTCATCGCCGGCTCCGAGGACCTCGAACCCGTGACCGGGAGCGAACCGGAGCTGCTCTGGACGAGCGCACGGCTCGGGTGCGCCTCGGCCCTCAACGTCGGGTTGCGCCGCGCGCGCGGCTCGGTCGTCATCCTGGCCGACACGTCCGTCGAGATCACCGGCGACGCCTTCGAGCCGGTCGCGACGGCACTGGACGACGGGAGCCTGGCGGTGACCGGCGGCTTCGGCCTCGCGGTGCCCGACCTTCGCCACGCGGTCCCGGCGGACGGCCCGGACGTCGATGCCATCGCGGCGGGCTGGCTGGCGTTCCGGCGGGAGGACCTCGCGGCGCTGGGTCCGCTCGACTAGAAGTTCGCCGTCGATGCCTACCTCGACGTGTGGTGGAGCCTGGTCCTGCGTGCCGGCCCGGAATCAGCACGCGCGGCGCGGCGCGCCGTCCGGCTGGAGCTCCCGCTGGTCCGCCACGAGCCTCGGGGCGTGGCTGCGCTCCCGGCCGCAGCGCGTGAGCGCCTCGCGAAGCGCAACTCCTATCGCCTGCTGGACCGGTTCCGGCATCGCCCCGACCTGCTGTCGTCGCCACGGGCCGGCCTCGAGGCCCGATGACGAGGCCAGCCCACATCCAATCGGGCGGGTGCCGCGAACAGTGAGTCGTGATCGGCCCGTCCACCCAGCGTCTCGACCTGCGCGCCCTCGGTCCGGGCGTTGCCGGGGGGTCGCGTTGGTATACTCCCCGCGCTCGCGCCACCGTCGCACCGGGGGCCCTGCCCGGCAGACGGGACGGCACGACGGCCGTGTCCACGGAGTCGCGCGTGTCTGACGAGACGTTGCCCGCGCCGCTTGACGAGCGCCGGACCCAGGAGGCCGAACTCCTCCTGCGGATCCGCGCGAAGGACGAGCGGGCCATCGAGGCGCTCTACGAGCGGTATTCGGGCCCCCTGTACTCGCTCGCCTACCAGGTCACCGGCGCCGACCGGTTCGCCCAGGAAGTCGTCCAGGAAGTCTTCGTCGCGGTCTGGAGGGAAGCGGGACGCTTCGATCCGACGCGCGGCGCGCTGAGCTCCTGGCTGTTCTCGCTGGCCCGGCACAAGGCGATCGACCTGGTGCGCAAGGAGGCCAACGTCCGCCGGCATACCGCGGACGTGGATCTCGAGTTTCGGGAAGCGGACGACGACGTCGACCAGGAGGCCTGGCTGCGGCTGCGACGCGACGCCGTGCGCGAGGCGATCACCCACCTGCCGGACGACCAGCGGACCGCGCTCGAGCTGGCGTTCTTCCGGGGTCTGACCCACGTCGAAGTGTCCGAGGCGCTCGGAATCCCGCTGGGGACCGCCAAGACGCGGATCCGGACTGCCCTCCTGAAGCTCCGCGACATCCTCGGGCAATCGATCTCCGAGATCGACCCCGGAGCGACTGAATGGACCACCGGGCGTTCCGCGAGCTAGCCGCGGGCGCGGCGCTCGACGACCTCGAGCCCACCGAGTCCGCGACGCTGGCCGGCCACCTTGCGACCTGCGCGGCGTGCCGACTCGACTCGACCGCGCTCGCCGACGTCGCCGGGCTCGTGGCGCTGGCGGCCCCGGCCCGACGCCCGCCGGCAACGCTGAGGGGCAGCGTCCTCGCGGCGATCGCCGCAGCGGACCGACCGGCCCCGTTGCAACCCCGCCCGGTGGCCGGCCGCTCTGGTGCACCCATCGATCTCGCCACCGCGGCGGCCAGCCTGCGAGCATCCGCACGCCGCTGGCAACGCGCCGGGATCATCGCGATCGCCGCATCGGTCGTGCTCGCCCTGGCGAGCGGCTCGCTGATCATCCAGAACCGCGCGCTCGACGGGCAGCTCTCGACGGCCGCTGCCGCGCGCGACGCCGCGGTCGCCCAGCTCGCCAGCAACACCGCCGCGATGACCGTCGTGCTGGCCCCGGACCACGCAACCGTGGCGCTCCAGCCCAGGTCGCTCGCCCCTTCGGCCGTCGCCTACGTCGTCTATCGACCCGGCCAGAAGGACGCCTGGCTGATGGCAACGGGCCTGCCGGCGACACCCACCGGCTCGGTCTACGAGCTCTGGGCGGCGGACGCGACCGGCGTCCATGCCGGGCCGACCTTCACCTGCGCCGCGAGCGGCCCCTGCCTCGCCCCGTTCGGCATGGACCTGGCTGGCATGTCGGCGGCGATGGTGACGCTCGAGCCCGCCGGCGGAGCCGTGACCGAGCCGGGGCCCCAGCTCGTCTTCGGCAACCTCTAGCCTGACCGCCTCCACGCGGGGAGCGCCAGGCGGCCCTGGGCGAGCGCCACGCCCAGCAGGACCACGAGCCCGCCGAGCGGCTCGTTGGGCGTCACCGGCTCACCCAGCAGCACGGCACCCACGACGATCGCGACGAGCGGGGTGAGGAAGGTCACGGTGCTCGCGGTGGCGGCACCCGCGCGCTCGATCACCTGGAAGTTCCACACGTAGGCGATCCCGGTTCCCAGCATCCCGAGCGCCAGCATCGCCCCGACGACCTGTGGCGTCAGCAGGCCGATCGGGTGCCGGTCGAGCGCCGCGAATGGGAGCAGCTGGACCGCCGCCCAGGCGATCTGCCCTGCCGCCAGCGCCAGCGGCCGCTCGCCGCGCGGGGCGAGGTAGCGGCGGATGTATGGGAACCCGACGCCATAGCAGGCGACCGCACCCAGGCAGGCAAGCGCGCCGACCGCCTCGCTGTTCCCGGCGCCGTTCCATATCCCCACGACCACGAGGATCCCCGTGAAGCCAACCAGGATGCCGGCGACCTTGCCGGCCGTTGGTCGCTCGGACGGGAACGCGGCGAACGTCGCCACGATCGTGGCCAGTGGCGTGACCGCGTTGATGATGCCGGCGACCACGGACGAGACGTGCGTCTCGCCGAACGCGAAGAGCGTGGACGGCAGGCTGTTGAAGAGGATGCCGACCACGAACAAGTGCGCCCACGTCACGCGGTCGCGCGGCAGCGGGACCCTGGCGACGACGGCGAGCGTCAGGAGCGTCACCGCACCGAGCGCCTGACGCCCGAAGGCGACCTGAAGCGGCGAGAGTACCTGGAGCCCGAGCTTGATGAACAGGAACGAGCAGCCCCAGATCAGCGCTGCGCCGAGATACGCCGGGAGCCAGGCGCGGTCGGACCGGCGCGCAGCCGGGACCGCGCTCACCGGGCGGCAGGTCCAATCGCCGCTGCGCCTTCGAGCGCCAGCAGGAACGCCTTGCGGTCCACCCCGCCCGCGTAGCCGGTGAGCGTCCCGTCCGCCCCGACCACGCGGTGGCAGGGCACCACGATCGAGATCGGGTTGCGCCCGACGGCGGCACCGACCGCCCGGGCCGCGCCGGGGCGGCCAGCCCGGACGGCGAGCTCACCGTAGGTCACGGTCGTGCCCCACGGGACACGCGCCAGGGCGTCCCAGACGCGAGACTGGAACGCCGTCCCGGCAGGGGCCAGCGGCAGATCGAAGGAATGCCGCGACCCCGCGAAATACTCGTCGAGCTGCCTGGTGACCTCGCCAAACGCGCGGACGTCCTCGACCGAGGCGGGATCCACCCCGGGCCCGCGGCGATGCTGCTCCATGTAGATCCCGGTGAGGAGAAGGTTGCCCGCGGGGGCGCGCTCGCCGACCAGCAGCAGCCGGCCGAGCGGAGTCGCATGGAACGCGTGGACGATCATGGGACGGGTTCCTCCAGTGCGGCCGGTGGGCGGTCGACGCCGGCCGGGTCGCCGCCGCGGGGCCCGCTCGACCCGAGCGAAGCCCACAGGTGGTGGGTCGCGTACGAGCGCCACGGACGCCAGGCCTCGGCTCGCGCGCGGAGCGCCGCGGGGTCCTCGGGCAGGCCGAGCAGACGCGCCGCGCGGCGCACGCCGAGGTCGTCGGCGAGCAGGACGTCGGGGTCCCCCAGCGCACGCAGCGCGATGTAGCCGGCCGTCCAGGGCCCGATCCCCGGGATCCCCCGCAGCGCGGCGAGCGCCGAGGGGCGGTCGGCCCCTGCATCGAGCGCGAGCGACCCCTCGGCGAGCGCGCCCGCCAACGCCCGCAGCGATCGCCGACGGGCGGCAGGCATCGGCAGATCCGCGTCCGACGCCCCGGTAATCTGTTCGGCATCCACGAACAGGTGCGTCAGCCCGCCGCTCGGCGCGGCCAGCGGCGTTCCGAGCGCGGCCACGATCCGCCCCGCGATCGTGCGCGCGGCGGCGACCGAGACCTGCTGCCCGATCACCGCGCGGACCGCGAGCTCCGTGCCGTCCACCACGCCCGGCGCCCGACGGCCCGGCGCGGCCCGAACCAGCCGCCCGAGCACCGGGTCGCGGCCGAGCACGTCGACCACCGCGACGGGATCCGCGTCGAGGTCCAACAGCCTGCGCACCCGGGCGACGGCCGGGCCCAGGTCGCGCAGGTCATCCAGCGCGAACACGCAGCGGACCGCGGCTCCATCGTCGGAGACCTCGACGGTCGCCGCGCCATGGGGCAGGCGCAGGCTGCGCCGGTAAGTGCTTCCCACGACCTCCTCCACGCCGGGAACCCCGCGCGGTCCGAGGAATGCGAGCAGCGCCCGGAAGTCGAAAGGCGCCCGTCGGGCAAGGCGAACCTCCAGCTGGTTCGAGACGCGCTGGCCGCTGCCCGGGCGGCGACGCGCGCGAATGCCGGTCGGGCTCGTCCCGAACACGTCGCGGACCGTCGCGTTGAACTGGCGGAGCGAGGAGAACCCGGCCGCGAACGCGATCTCCGTCACGGGCATCTCCGTCGTCTCCAGCAGGAGCCGCGCGACGTGCGTGCGCTGGGCCCGGGCCAGCGCAAGCGGAGCGGCACCCAGGTCGGTCAGCAGGATTCGCCGGAGCTGGCGTTCGCCGTAGCCGAGCCGGCTCGCGAGCCCCGGCACGCCGTCGCGCTCGACGACCCCGTCCGCGATCAGGCGCATCGCCCGGCCAGCGACGTTACCGCGGACATCCCAGTCCGGCGACCCGGGGACGGCACCCGGGATGCAGCGCTTGCAGGCGCGGAAGCCGGCTGCCTGGGCCGCCGCCGCGGTCGGGTAGAACCGGACGTGCTCGCGCCGAGGCGTGCGTGCCGGGCAGCTGGGGCGGCAGTAGATGCCGGTCGACGTGACGCCCAGGAAGAAGTACCCGTCGAAACGGGGATCGCGGCTGGATACGGCGCGGTAGCGGTGCTCGAAGTCACGGGGAACGGCCATGAGCGGGAGGATGGCATCTCCGGCACGCCCGCGCTCGCGGGATTCGGACATCGCGGCGCGGCCCTTCCGCGCGAGCGGCGGCGCAAGAGGCCGCGCGAGCAGGCGCGGGGCTAGCGGTACTGGCCGGCTCCAGCCACGACGCCCACCACCACCACCACCACGAGCGCCGCCACGCCCGCCCAGCGCGCCAGCACCACGCCGAGGCCACCGACTCCCGCGATCACCCGCGCGCCCTGGACCCCGGCCGGGCCCGGCCCGACTCCGGCACCCGCCTGGTCCGTCCGGGAGCCGGGCATCCCGCCTCCTGGCCGGCGGCCCACGAGTGGAAGCTCGGCGACGCCCGCGGGCCGGATCAGCAGCCCCAGCCATAGCCCGCCGAGCAGCCCGCCCACGTGGGCGGCGTTGTCGATGCCGCCGCCGACCGTGTTCAGGCCGAACCCGAGCACGAGGTTGATCACCACCAGCGCGCCGATCTGGCTCAGGATCGCATTGTGCCGGCCCTGGAGCACCGGCCGATGGAGCACGCGCGCGATCAGCAGCACGCCGCACAGCCCGAACAGCGCGCCGGACGCGCCGACGCTGGGGCTCGGTCCGCCGATCAGGTAGCTCCCCAGCGACGCCGTGGCAGCCGTCAGCAGGTACAGGACCACGAAGCGGGCCGTGCCGTAGAGCTGCTCCACGAGCGGCCCGACGAGGTACAGGAAGTACATGTTGAACGCCAGGTGGAGGATGCTGGCGTGGACCAGCACCGGGCTCAACAGGCGCCACCACTCGCCGTTTGCAAGGCCCACCTTGTCCAGCCACAGGGCCGTCAGCAGGGCGCCGCCCTCCGGCTGCAGCGCCAGGAACGAGACCACCACGGTGACGCCGAGGATCGCGTAGCTCGCGACCGGCAGCCGGTCGCGCCCGCGGCTCCGCGCGAAGTACCGTCCGGCGCCGCGGGTGTCCCCCAGCTCCTTGCTGAGCCATCCGAGCCGCGACGAGATCTCGGCCCGATCCTGGGCCGGGGCCCGGCGCTCGGCCTCCTTGTACGCCGCGAATGCGGTGCGAAGCGAGCCGGCGCGCACGCGCGCCGCCGCGACCTGCCGCCAGGCGGCATAGGTGGAGGGATTCTCCGGCAGGCGCGTGACCTGTTCCCAGCTCCACAGCGCGCCGGCCTCATCGTCGAGCCGGAACAGCGACTCGCCGGTCCCCAGCAACGCCGCGCCGGTGATCGCGGGATCCGGGAACCCGATCAGGCGCGCGTAGTGCGCCCGGGCGGCGTCGAACTCGCTGGCCGCCAACAGCACGTCCGCGCGGGCGAGGAGGGTCTCCGCGGTCCGGCGGTCGAGAGGTCCCGGGACCCCCGGGTCACTGGTCGTCGGTCCGCTCATCGGCATGACCGTAGCAGAAGGCGGAGGCGCGCGCCGCCGCTGCTATGCTCGGTCGATGTGCGGCCGATTCACCCAGCAGCGTCCCAGCGCGGAGCTGGCGGCGCTTTTCGCGGCCGATGACCTGGCGGGCACGCCCGGCGGTCGCTACAACCTCGCGCCACAGCAATCGGGCCTGGTTGTCGTGACGTCTGCCGACGATCGCCGGGCGATCGACGCGTACCGCTGGGGGCTCGTCCCGACCTGGGCCAAGGATCCGAGGATCGGCAATCGCCTGATCAACGCCCGTGCGGAGACCGTTGCAACCACGCCCGCCTTCCGCGGCGCGTTCCAGAAGCGCCGCTGCCTGGTCCCCGCGGACGCGTTCTACGAGTGGGAGCGGGTCACCCCGGCGATCCGGCAGCCGAACCTCATCCGGCGGGCTGATGGCGAGCTGATGGCATTCGCCGGTCTCTGGTCGCCCTGGCGCGACCCCGCCGAGCCGGACGGTGCGTGGCTGCGGACGTTCACGATCGTCACCACCACCGCCAACGCGACGCTGGCCCCGATCCACGACCGCATGCCCGTGATCCTCCCGCCGGCCGACTGGGGCGCCTGGCTGGATCCGTCGATCCCGGGCGGGGAACCGCTCCTCCGCCTGCTCCGACCCGCACCCGACAAGCTCCTCGTCCGCTACCCGGTCAGCCGCCGGGTCAACAGCGCCCGTAACGAGGGTGCGGACCTGGTCGTGCCGCTCGGGCCACAGGGGCCGGAACCGGGCCAGCGCCCGCTGCCGACCGGCTGACCCGCGCCACGCTGCCGGTGGCGGCGCGCCACTCGGCGAGTCCCGGCGGCGGCGCGTCCACTCGGCCAGTCGGGGCCGCGATCCACTCAGCCCGCGCTGCGCTCCCATCCGCCTTCGACGACCGAGGCCCGGAACGCCTCTGCGGCGTCCACGCCGCGGTCCAGGGATGCCGCGAAGCGCCCGACCAGCGCGGCGAACGCGCCGGCCGGGTCGTCCTCCGGCGCCTCGAGAACGATCGCGCCGGCCGATGCGCTCGTGGTCGCCTGGCCGCCCCGCGCGATCACGACCAGCGCGGCACCAGCGAACGCGGCCGCCTCCGCGACCACCGCTGCCGACGGCTCGTCGAGCGGGTCGGCCGCCACCAGCACGCGGAAGTCGCGCAGGTAGCGCAGCCCGAGCGAGATGTCGGCCGGTTCGAGCGGGAGGCCGGGCTCGGGCGACCAGCCGGCTTCGCTTCGCGCCGCGCGGGCCCCGCGTTCGCTGGCCCGCCCATGGCCCGCGTCCCCGCCGGCGGCGAGCGCGGCAAGCGGCTCGATGTCGCCGGGATCGACTTCGGTCGGGTCCGGCCGAAGCATCGGGGTGGCGGACCCGGCGTCGCGCAGCAGCGCCAGGTGCCCGACTCCTCCGCGTGCCAGCGAGATCAGGACCGCGTCGCCG
>CAZKXK010000055.1:0-10873 GCA_964556585.1 uncultured Anaerolineaceae bacterium | reverse complement strand
CCCGTGCGCGGCCGCCGGCATCGGACCGCCCAACGCTCGCCGTCTCGCCGCGCAGGCGCCGGTCCAGGAGCGTGCGGCTGGGGCGGCCACGCGCGTCGAGCACCATGAGGGTTGCGTCGAGGACGACCCCGTCACCATGGACGAGCTCGGCAACGCCCGCGAGCTCTGGGAAGTTGGGGGTCGGGTCGCCGAGCGCTTCCGCCCGCACGCGCACACCGCCGCCCTCCACCATCACGAGCGTCCGGATGCCGGGCCACCAGGGCTCGAAGAAGTAGCCGGGGTGGTCGAACGGGCCTGCTCCGTCCGTCGGTTGCATCGGGACGATCCGCTCGGGCAGGCGCGAGCCGGTCGGGGCGAACTCCAGCGGAAGGTGCTCGCCGATGGCGTGGCGCATCACGGTGCGATTGTGGGCCGACGGGCGCGCGTCCGCCAACGCGGGGACCACGCCTGCCGGACGAGGCGCCCGAGGCTGACGCGAAACCTCAAGCCGACTTGCGTCGAGCCGGCTTCCGGGCCTGGGCCTCGACCGGCTCGGCGTCCTCGGCGGCCGGCACGGCCTTCTTCGGACGGCGGCTCCCGGCCGCCGTCCGGCCGGCGAACGATTCCTCGGCCGCGGCCTCCTCGTCGCGGTTTGCACGAGCCGTGCGGGCAGCGTTCACGCTCGCCTCCAACGCGGCCATGAGGTCCACCAGCTGGCCACCGGCGGGTGCCTCGTCGGGCTCGGCGATCGCGCGCCCATCGACCTTGGCCTCGATGACGGCCTCGAGCGCCTCGCGGTACTCGTCGCGATACTCGGCCGGATCGAACGCGCCGGTCATCGCTGAGATGAGCTGGGCCGCCATCGCCCGCTCCGCCGGCTTGATCTCCACGTCGCCCGCCGGGAGGTCCAGCTCGTCGGTCGCCCGGATCTCGTCCGGCCAGTGGAGCGTCTCGAGGACCATCGCGTTCGCATACGGGTTGAGGGCAGCGAGCGCCTCGCGATCTTTGATGACCACCTTGCAGATCGCGGCCAGGCCCTGCTCGGCGAGGACCTCGCGCAGCAGCGTGTATGCCTTGCGGCCAATCGGCTCGGGCTCCACGTAGTAGGCCTGCTTCACGAACCGGACCGGGTCGTCCTCGGCCGGCCGGGCGGGGATGAACTTCTCGATCTCGATGGAGCGGACCGTCTTGAGCGGAACGTTGGCCAGGTCCTCGTCGGTGATGACGACGTACTGGTCCTTGGCGTACTCGAACCCCTTGACGGTGTCGCCGCGTGAGATCACCTCGTCGTGGAACGGGCAGTAGGTCTTCATCTGGATCCGGTTCAGACAGCTCGCGTGGAGCATGTTGAACGCGATCCCCTTCGAGTCCGTCGCCAGGTAGAGCCGGACCGGGATGGTCACCAGGCCGAACTGGATCGCCCCCCGCCACATCGAGCGCGCCATGCTGCCCCCTGCGTGCCTCGTCGTCGGCCGCTGCGTGCCGCGCCCCCTGGTGACGCCGCATTCCCGCGACCGGGATGGGAAGGATACGCCCGCCGGGAAATGGTGCCGGGATCGGGCGTTCCGGCTGGTTGGTGCCGGGGCCGCCTCCCGCCCGCACCCACGCCGGTCGGCGCCTGCCCCTGGTCCGTTACCGGCCCGCTCCCGTCGACGCTCGATGACGTGCGATGAGGCTGACGACGACATCCACGATGGCAGGCAGCGCGGCCGACACCGCGGGTGAGAGCGCCTCGCCGATCTCCATCTCCGCCACGCCGACGCGCACGACGAGCGCCGCTGGCGCCACGCCGTATAGCGCCCGGGCAAGCGCGAGCAGCTCGGCGGGGCCCACCTGGTGGGAGGTCGCGCCCGGACCACGTCCGGCGCCACGATCGCCCCTGGGAACATCAGCGTCCACGTCGGGGGCCAGCGACTGGACCGAGATCTCGCCAGGTGGGTCGTCCGCGCCGGCGTCGATCAGGATGACGAGGGCCGCGCGGCTGAAATCGAGCGCGAGTTCGGGCGTCAGCTGGTGAACGGCGAGGACCTCGACGCCGGCGAGCCGCGGATCGTCCTCGAGCCGCGGATCATCGGCGAGCAGCGACGCCGCGTACCTGCCGATCCCGTCGTCGGAGCGCAGCGTGTTGCCGTACCCAACGACGAGGACGCCCCCCGCGGCGCCGTCGGGGGCGTCCGATGGAGTCGTATCCTCGCTCAACGGGAGAGCTCGTCCAGCACCTTTCCGTCGGGCGCCAGCAGCTGGATCTGCAGGTCCATCTGACCCAGGGCGTGCGTCGAGCAGCTGAGGCACGGGTCGTAGCAGCGGATCACCGCCTCGACCCGGTTGAGCATCGGCTCGGTGATCGTGTCGCCCTTGACGTGGTGCCGGGCCACCTGCAGGACGCTCCGGTTCATGGCCATGTTGTTGTGGCCCGTGGCGATGATCAGGTTCGCCCACTGCACGATGCCGTCGTCGTCGACCTTGTAGTGGTGCATGAGCGTGCCGCGGGGCGCCTCGGACACGCCGATGCCCTCGTTCCGGTTGATGCCCGCGACCGATCGGACGTGCTTCGAGAGGATGTCCGGACCGCGCAGGAGCTCCTCGACCTTCTCGATCGCGTGAAGCGTGTCGATCAGCCGTGCGTAGTGGTAGTGGAACGACGAGCCCGCCACACGCCCGACGCGCCAGCGGAACTTCTCGAGCTCCTCGTCGGCGCGCGGGGTTCCCATCCGGTCGGCAACGTTGAGCCGGGCGAGCGGCCCGACCCGGTAGATGCCATCCGGGTAGCCCATCGCCTTCCAGTACGTCGACTTCAGGAACGAGGAGGGCTCGACCGCCTCGCCGATGTAGTCGTTGAAGAGCTTGGGGTCGACTCGGTCGGCGAGGAAGTTGCCGTCGGCGTCGATGACCCGGAGCCACCCGCCGTAGTGGTCGACGTTGCCGTGGCGGTCGACGAGGCCCATGAACGCCGAGCGGAAGTTGCCGAACGTGGCAGCCTCGTCCTCCCAGCGCAGCATGTCCGTCTTGTACCAGGCGATCGCCCGCTCGACCGCCGCGATCGCCTCGGGGACGCCGGCCAGGATCCGGTCGCGAACCTCCGCGGTGAGCGGCGTGGCGACCCCGCCGGGGACGATCCCCTCGGGGTGGATCCGCTTGCCACCAAGCCATTCGATGATCTGCTGGCCCCACTTCCGGAGCCCGATGCCGTCCCTGGCAAGCCCGGGATTCTCGCGGGCGACGCCAAGGATGTTGCGAACGGCCGGGTCCGCGTCGAACCCGAAGAGCAGATCCGGCGACGAAAGATGGAAGAACGACAGCGCGTTCGACTGGACGATCTGGCCAAGGTTGATGATCCGCCGCAGGTCCTGTCCGGTCGGCGGCGGCTCGACGGCCAGGATGTCGTCGACGGCCTTGGCCGACGCGATCAGGTGGCTGACGGGGCAGATCCCGCAGATCCGGGACATGAGGGCGGGCATCTCGTGAACGGGCCGGCCCTGGGTGATGCGCTCGAAGCCCCGGAACTGGGTGACGTGGAAACGGGCGTCGACGACCTCGCCGCGGTCGTCGAGCTGGATCGTGACCTTGGAGTGTCCCTCGATCCGGGTGACCGGATCGATCGTGATGGTTCGGCTCATGTCGATGCCCCAGTCAGCGCCCGAACCGCGATCCGGCGACGCTTGGGACGCGTCCGGAGAGCAGGTCATCGAGCATGGTGTAGATCAGGTCGGCGGATGGCGGGCAACCCGGCAGGAAGACGTCGACCTTGACCACCCGGTGGACCGGCGTCGCGGTCGGCAGGAGCTTCGGGACGATCTCCGACGGCAGCTGCGGGTTGAGCGTCACGTTCTCGATGTAGGCGCGGTCCAGTAGCGGCCCCACCCCGATCGGGTTTCGCATGCCCGGGACATTGGACGTCACCGCGCAGTCGCCGAACGAGACGAGCGTCCTGGTGCGCTCCCGGACCAGCTTGATCTTGTGGAGGTCGTCCTCGCTGGAGACGGCGCCTTCGACGAGGCAGACGTCGACGTCCTCCGGGTAGTCCTTGAAGTCGACGAGCGGGCTGTAGACGAGGTCGGCCCGCTCGAAGATGTCGAGAAGACGCTCGTCCAGGTCGATGAGGGACATGTGGCAGCCCGAACAGCCGTCCAGCCAGACGGTGGCGATCCGTGGCTTGCTCACAGCCCACGCTCCTCTGCGACGACCTTCATCCAGGGCAGGAACGGCCGCTTGGTCTTGCTGCCACGGGCGACCGCCCGGCCCTTCTCGAAGAGCGCGCCGGTCGGGCAGACCTGGACGCACTTCCCGCAGCTGGTGCAGGTGGTGGACTCGCCCCACGGGATCCCCATGTCCGTCTGCACCCGGGTCTCGAGGCCGCGATGCATGACGTCCCAGGTGTGGGCGCCTTCGATCTCGTCGCACACGCGGACGCAGCGAAGACAGAGGATGCAGCGATTGTGGTCGATGGCGAACAGCCGGTGGCTGGCGTCGATGTCGACCTTGGGGCTGATCCGCGGCAGATCGAAGTGGGTGACGCCCAGCTCCTCGGCCGTGTCCTGCAGCTCGCAGTGATTGTTTGCGACGCAGACCGCGCAGACGTGGTTGCGCTCGACGAACATCATCTCGGTGACCATGCGCCGGTACTCGAGCAGGAGGTCCGAGTGCGCGGTGACGTCCATGCCCTCGGTGATCTTGGTCATGCAGGCAGCGGCGAGCTTCGGGGAGCCCGCGATCTCGACCATGCACAGCCGACAGGCGCCGCGATCGTGGATGCCTTCCAGGTGGCAGAGGCCCGGGATGTCGATCCCGTTTTCCTCCGCGACCTCCATGACGGTCTGCCCCTCGGAGCCGGCGACGTCCTTGCCGTCGATCCGGAACGTGAAGACCGTGGTCATGCCATCACCTCTGCCGGCTCGATGGTGCAGACGCCGGCGGGACAGACGCGGTCCACGATGTGGGCCAGGTACTCGTCCCGGAAGTAGCGGAGCGTGCTGAATATCGGGTTGGGTGCTCCCTGGCCCAGCCCGCACAGCGACATCTTCTGGATCATCCTCGCCAGGCGCTCGAGCTGGGCGAGGTCGTCGAGCGTTGCCTTGCCGCGGGTGATCTGGTCGAGGATCATCCACATCTGGGTGGTGCCGACCCGGCACGGGACGCACTTGCCGCATGACTCGTCGCGGCAGAAGTCCTGAAAGTACTTGGCCACATCGACCATGCACGACGTGTCGTCCATGACGATCAGGCCGCCGGAGCCCATGAACGAGCCGACCTCGATGAGCGACTCATAGCTCAGCGGCATGTCGAGGTGCTCGGCCGGGATGCAGCCGCCCGACGGGCCGCCGGTCTGGACGGCCTTGAACGGCCGGCCGTCGACGATCCCGCCGCCGATGTCGTACACGACCTCGCGCAGGGTCATCCCCATCGGGACCTCGACGAGGCCGGTGTTGACGATCCGGCCGGCGAGGGCGAAGACCTTGGTGCCCGTGCTCTTGCCGACGCCGATCCCCGCGTACCACTCGGGGCCCTTGCGCAGGATCGTTGGCACGTTGGCGAACGTCTCGACGTTGTTGATGAGCGTCGGGCAGTCCCACAGGCCCTGCATCGCCGGGTACGGCGGCCGGGGGCGCGGCGTGCCGCGACGGCCCTCGACGGACGCGATGAGGGCGGTCTCCTCGCCACAGACGAACGCGCCGGCGCCAAGGCGGACCTGGATGTCGAACGCGAACGAGGTGTCGGCGATCCCGGTGCCGAGCCACCCGGCGCGCTGGGCCATCCGGATCGCCGTGCGCAGGCGGGCGACGGCGAGCGGGTACTCCGCGCGGCAGTAGACGTAGCCCTCGGTGGCGTGGACGGCGAACGCCGCGATGGCCATCCCCTCCAGCACCCGGTACGGGTCGCTCTCGAGGACGCTGCGGTCCATGAACGCGCCGGGGTCGCCCTCGTCCGCGTTGCAGATGACGTACTTCTGGGTCCCCTGGGCCTTGGCCACCGTGGTCCATTTCAGGCCGGTCGGGAAGCCGGCGCCACCGCGGCCGCGGAGACCGCTGCGGGTGATCTGGTCGCGGACCTCGGCGGAGGTCATCTCCGAGAGGGCAGTGTGCAGGGCCTCGTAGCCACCGCGCGCCACGTAGTCCTCGAGGCTCTCCGGGTCGACCCGACCCATGTTCTCGGTGGCGACTCGGACCTGCTTCTCGAAGAAAGGCCCCTGCGACACCCGCGTGTCGGTGGGCTTGACCTTCTTGAGCGCCTTTACGATGCCCTCGACGTCGTCAGGCCGGACGTGGTCGAACAGCTGGCCCGTCTCGGCGATCTCGACGAGCGGGCCGGCCGCGCACAGGCCGAGGCACCCGACCCGCTTGACCATGACATCGCTCAGGCCCGCCACCGCGGCGCGCTCGCCCAGGCGGACCGTGATCTCGTGCGACTGGGCCGACATGCAGCTGGCCGCCTCGCACACGTACGCGGTCGCGCGGGCGGGGCCTTCGTGGACTTCCTCGGTGATCACGCGGCGCCGGATGGCCCGCGCGGCAGCTGGCATCTCGCTCACATTGCCTCCAGCTGGGCAACCAGATCGCCCACGTTGACCTTGCCCTTCACATCGCCGTCGACGATGACGGCGGGCGCCAGGCTGCACGCGCCCAGGCATCGCGCGGTCAGCACGGAGATCTTCCCGTCCGCCGTCGTCTCCTTCGGCTTGACGTGGAGTGCGCGGTCGAGACCGGCCAGGATGTCCTTGGCGCCGTTGATGTAGCAGGCGGTCCCGGTGCACACCACGCAGGTGTGCTCGCCCGATGGTTTGAGGGTGAAGAACGAGTAGAAGGTCGCGACGCCATAGACGCGGGAGTGGGGGACCCCCAGCGTGTCGCCGACGTAGTTGAGGGCGTCCGTGTCGAGGTAGCCGAACGCCTCCTGCGCCGCGTGCAGGGCTTCGATCAGGGCCGGCGGCCGATCGCCAAGGCGGCGCATCCGCGTCTCGACGATCTTCCAGCGCTTGTCGTCGCTCGGTGCGGGCGGCTTGTGGTACAGGACGGGCATCTGCCCCCCTCCAGTCATTGCGGAAGGCAAGCGCCGCATGCGACAGCCGGCGCGTCTATCACGAGGTTGGGCGGGACCGGTTGGCCCACCTCGTCGATCATAGAAAGCGAAGTGAGCGCAGGAGCGGGCCGCAATTCCCGGTTCTTGGGGGCCGCTTCGCCCGAGTCCAGCCCAGTCGCCGGCGTGTCACGGGCGCCACGAAGCGGGCGACGCCGGCCCCCGCCGATGCGACGCCCGCCCCGGGATGTGATGGGCCGTCCGATCCGCCAGGCGGGCCTGGCCGAGACCCAACGGGCGGTCTGGGCCGATCCGCGGGCCAGCCGTGCCCCGACGGGCGGCTTCGCAAGCCGGTGTCTACCCCGCGGCCCGAAGCTCCGCCTCGGCGTCGGCGACCTTGGTCAGGATGCCAGCCCGCAACGCGTCGAGCCCCGTCCAGACACCCTTGGTCGCGTTGCTGATCGAGGTCAGGTTGCTCTTGAGCGTCTTGATGGCTTCCAGCTGCTCGCGCACGCCCGCGAGGGCTCGCGCGATGGCCGCCGCGTCGACCTCGACCTCGCGTTCGTCCAGCGTGGCCATGGCCAGGATGCGGGCAAGCCGGATTGCCGCGGCCAGGAAGGCCGGCTCCGGCGACTCCGGGTCGACGACGCAGTAGACATCGCCGCCGATGACCGTGAAGGGGTCGATGCCCGAGGGTGCGTGGGCCGGGGTGAACACGATGACGCCCACGGCCGCGCCGCGGTTCTCCTTCGCCTCGCGAAGCTCATCGCGGATGGCGCGCAGCGACAGCGGGCGATCCTTCGCCTCGATGACCACGCGCACGTCGTGGCCGCGGGTGAGGCCGGGGTCCAGGGTGAGGACAAAGTCGCCCTTCTTCGACTTGAGAAGCGAGCCTGTCTCGGCCGCCGTCCGGTCGAGCATGTCGCCGGCGCCGCGGGCGCCCTCGACCAGGAGCCCCTCCAGGAGGGCCTCGAAGTCGCCGCCCTTGGCGGTGCCCTTGGCGCGCTCCTGGGCACGGGCCGTCGAGGCGGCTTCCAGCGCGGCGATGCGCTCGTTGAGCTTGCTGAAGCCCTCGGTGATCTCACCGCGGAACTGGAACAGCGGTGAGCCCAGGCGCGTGGGGTCGAGGAGCGTCGCCAGCTTGCTGCCGTCGCCGTCCATGAACGTCCCGAGGAGGGTCTTGATGCGGCCGATGGCGCTGTCGCGCTTGGTCTCGTCGAAGAGCTCGTCGGTCAGCGAGCGCAGCTTGCCCCGGTCGCCCAGGAATGCCTCGAGGGTGCGCGGGAGGCGTCCGTCGACGTCGGCGAAGTTCTGCCGCAGGAGCTGGTCCAGGGCCGTGGCAGCCTTCGCGTTGGCGTCCTCCGTCTGGCGCAGAAGGGAGGCGAACTCCGCCCGCACCGCGTCGACGTTGATGGTCACGCCGGCGTCCAGGAGGGCGGTCAGGCCGATCTTGAGGGCGCGCTCCACGAGGCCGGCGCGCTCCTCGGCGGGGCGCTCGGCGACGAAGGCGGCGAGGCTGGCGTCGACCAGGACAAGGCGGTCGACGACGAAGCGGTCGCGCTCCACCAAGATGCGCGTGGCGGTGGGCATGGCGCTCGCCGGCATCACGACCGGCGGCAGGCTGGTGGCCGCCGTGCCCGGGATGGGCGGGCGACCGGCGGGGGAGTGGAGGCTGACGATGGCGGCGGGGGCTTCCATGCCCCGAACTCTGCAGGCGGGGAGTGACAGCTAGGGTGTCACGACCTCAGAGAGCACGCGGAATCCTGCCGCGCGGAGGTACTCGTAGGTCTCATCAAGAACCGGCAAGGGCGGGACAAACACCACGGTTGCATCGCGCGCCCGCGTGAGCAGCACCCGATAGGCGTTCAGGCGAAGCCGGAACGGATCCTTGACCATCCACCGCTTCTGGTACCCGCGTGCGTACTCGTTCGTCCAGCGCCCACGTTCACGAATGAAGTCAGTTCCCCATGCCAGGAGCGTGGCGTCAAGCTCAAGGCCCTGCGCTCCGAACTCGGTGACGCACTCCCGAAGGGCCCGACAGGAGCGTCCGAGGTAGTCGCCATCCCCTTCGCCGTACCAGGGCCCGAAGTGGACGCGTTTCGTCGACTGAAAGTCGTTGTTGACGCCGAACCTCGGGAGCACACGATCCTTGGAGGAGGCGATCAAGCCGAACCTTGCCGTCGGGTCATCGCGGTAGCGCTGTCGCAGGTAGTCGCCTGCCTCGGCCAGATCGCGCGTGATGCGAAGGTGGTAAGCCTGCCGCTCGAGGGCTTGCGCGAGTGGGAGGAGCCCGCCCGGCGCCGAGCCCTCGAGCAGGTGGGCAACGTGCACATGGTTGTCATCTGCGACGTGATACCGGAGCTCCTCGTCAAGGCTAAGTGCCGGTTCGATCGACGAACGGTCGAGGTCGCCGAACTCGCCTCTCAGGCCGGGTGAGGCATGCGTGTACCAGCCTCCGGCTCGGCTTCGTTCCACGGCCCGTCGCCACTGGATGGAACCGCCCTCCTCGCCGGTGTGGATCTCCTGGCCCGTCCCGATCAAGCCGATGACCACGCACCAGCCCGGGACTCTCTCGGCGAACTCGATGAAATGCTCGGGTTCCGAGAGACCCTCCCCATGCTCCGGATGCTTCTCGGCGACCATCGCGGCGTCAAACGCGCGCTGTGCTTCATCGAAGATCAGGACGTGTTCCGGCGGTACGAGATGATGACTGCGGCTGTACGTGTTGACGTACTCCTTGACGCCACGGACAAAAGCCTTGCCTCCGCCCCCCGCACTCTTGAGCTCGTACTGCAGGACCTGGACCAGCGGGCCGTTTCCGGACAGAAACACGGCTGGGGCCGATGGCTTGCCGTCGCCGCGATCGACAGCCACGTCGTCGAGCCATCTCGCATGGGCAACCTGGAGACCGACGAGGGTCTTGCCGGAACCCGGGACACCGGTCAGGAGGATCAGGCGCCGCGATTGCGTGCGTGCTGCCTCGTGGATGATCTCGGAGATGCGGTGGAGGGCCGGGTCGGTGGCGGCAGCCGCTCGATGGATGTGAGGGAGGTCGCCGTTCTCGAACAAGGCGCGAGCGGACTCGATCAGGCTTGGCAGCGGCCGGTAGGCATCCGATGCGAGAAATCGGCCCGGGATGAGGATCGCCCGCACATCGTGCACGTTGAGCTCGTGGGCCAGGGAATCGACCGCATCGATCCCGAGCACGTGGATGCCGGCGTCGGAGCCGACATAGCCGGAGGCGTCGGTCAAGACGACCGCGCCGTGCACCGGCCGGTCCGCGCATTCACGGTGGTATGCCTTGAGGTCGCGAACGTACCCCGCGGCCTGATCGATGTCGGCCCGGTTGGCGTGTCGTCGACCCTTGAGCTCGAGAACGAGGACCGCCCCGCCCATGAGCAGGACGACGTCGGGGCGCCGGAACTCCAGCGGGAGCTCGTACTCAAGGATGGCCGTGTAGTCAGTCGCTGACGAATCGTCGAGGAGGACTTCGCCGACTTCGCGCTGGAGTGGCGGGATCGACAGATCCCAGGCTCGTACCTGCTCGGACGACACATTCTTGAGGAAGTCCTGGAGCGAACCCCGGATCCTCAGCGCCGGAGTGGACCGGAACTCGGGGAACGAGGAGGCCCAGCCATGACCCGCCTCTTCCGGGATGGGATATCGCGTGCCGTCGTCCATCGGCCGCCAGGGTAGCAGCTCACCCCAGCCGCTCATTGCCGACGACCTCGTCTCTGCGCGCGTGCGAATCGGATTGTCGGCCGGACACGACCTGCCACGATCGGAGCTGATGGGGTCGTCGAAGAGGTACAGCAACCCAGCAAGCTGGTATCCTTGCTGCATGAAGGTGACGATCGACCTCGACCCAGAGCTCTACCGTGCG